>JBBSWR010000323.1:0-1315 GCA_038046185.1 Nanobdellota archaeon | reverse complement strand
AATTCAAGCGTGCCTCGGTCTACCAAACGCCATACAACCCCGGAAATTGCCATATGGGAATAAAATGGTTTTTTCCAAACAAGCATGGAAACTATCGCCAAGGTTGTTGTTGCGATGCCGCTTTTTACAAGCCGCAAAACCTTTTCCTCCAGCAGAGCTTTCTGTTTTGACGTCAAATCGGCCCCCCTTCTTTGTTTTATTTAATAGACCTGTTGCTTAATAATGATTTTTGACTAAAATTATGATAAAATTATGGCATAGGAATATTAAATTGTTTCCAACCATATGATAAATATTGATAAAGTTTTAAAAAATAAACGCTTGACATTGGCTTTAACGGGTTTAACTCCGCATGAGTTTATCAATCTATTACCGGAGTTTTCTCTAGTTTGGCAGGAAAAGAAACAGCAGGATTACAGAAAAAACATAGAGAACAGGATAAGAAAGCCGGGCGGAGGCAGGAAAGGATTTTTAAAAGATACGCAAGATAAGCTGTTTTTTATCCTGCTCTACTACAAGTGTTATCCGACTTACGACGTTCTGACCCTTCTTTACGGCTTTAACAGGGCTAACGGCTTCAGAAGACAAGAACAGCTGACAAAGATTCTGGAAAAGACCCTTGGCAAGAAGATGGTTTTGCCGGAGCGGCGATTGAGAAAACTGGAGGAATTTTTAGAAATGTTCCCTGAAGCCAAAGAAGTGTTCATTGACGGCACCGAGCGTCCTATTCAACGGCCAAAAGACAAGAAACGCCAGAAAGACAAGTATTCGGGCAAAAAGAAAAGACACACGGTCAAAAATATCGTTATCACGGACAAACACAGGAAAATAGGGTTTCTTTCAAAAACCGAAAGCGGACGACAGCACGATTTTTCAATGTTAAAAGAACACGCTCCGCCAAAATACATACCGCCAAAGATCAAACAGCATATGGACATGGGCTTTAAAGGATACCACGCCCAATTTCCTGATCACAGAATCTCAATGCCGGAAAGAAAGCCGAGAACTAGAGAGCTTTCTGAGATAAAACTGAAACAAAACAAGAAAAAATCAAGCATCAGGGTCTTAGTGGAGCACGCAATCGGAGGAGTAAAAAGGTTCCGAATCACAACAGATGTATTTCGCAACAAAGTTAACGGTTTCGACGACAAAGCAATGCTAATCTCCTGCGGACTCTGGAATTACCACCTCTCAATGAGTTGATAATTCCAGAATTCATAGAAAATCGCGCCCTCTGAATTCTTATTAAGCAACAGGTCTAATCTATTACCGGAGTTTTCTCTAGTTTGGCAGGAAAAGAAACAGCAGGATTACA
>JBBSWR010000322.1:0-1598 GCA_038046185.1 Nanobdellota archaeon | reverse complement strand
AAGAGTAATTATTATCGCTTTAAATAATTTTGTGTTAACAATTGTTAATTTATGCAACAGAATAATAGTCTTCCAGCACAATCTCATCAACGTTTTCAAGATTCCTCACAACATACAATCTTCCTTCTCCGACCTGGATTATCTTTTCGGCAAATTTCCTGCCTTTTTCATCAAGATTTATTCCAATCAAAGAGATTGTTATGCCCTTGCTTCTTGCCACTGAAGCTTCTTCGAGCGTTAATTTTTCGGGCTCGTCGCCTTTTGTAGGGAGGGCATCGGTGATTAGTATAAGATGCTTAGTTATATCCTCGCTTGGGAACAGCTCGATTGCTTTTCTTATCGTTGCAACTATGTCTGTTTCTTTTGAAGCCTTTATCCTTGTAATTTCCTTCAGCAATCTTGTAAAATCTGAAGTTGGCTCAACTACTCCTTTTATTTCAGAGCCAAAAACAATAAGCCCGACTTTATCCTTTTCGTTAATTGCCTTGTAAGCCAAAGCGATGCCTGCCTTTTTGCACGCTTCAATCTTTTTTCCCTTCATTGAGCCCGATGCGTCAAGGCCATAAATAATGTAAGCTTGGCCCTTGCTTTGCTTTTCAAAAACCTGCAGGTCTTTTCCGTCAAAGGTTTGATGGCCGCGCCTCAGTGCGAGCTTCACGGATTTCTTCAATGCAATATCACGGTACCGGTCGCCTTTTTTGTAGAGCCTTGAATTTTCTTTTTCGCCATAGATGAAAGTTTTCTTGCTTATTTTTTCTCCGACAATTCCTTTCGGAACAATCTTGTCAAGCTCTTCAAAATAAAGCACCAAAGAAGCAAGCTCAATTCCTTTTTCTGACAGCGAGTTGTCTTTTTCCACCAACCCTTCATCTTTCAGCTCCTTGATTTTTTCCTGGATTTTTTCCTTTAATTCGCGCTGGAATTCAGGAATGCCTATGTTTTTCTTTACATAGTCCGGCTCGTATCCGGAAACCAATCTGATTATGGATTCACCATAAATCTGCTTTGCAAGAGTGTAGTTTTTAACCAGCTGCTCGAACATCAAGTCCGGGGTGAAAGAAGACATGCCCTGATTGATAACGTCGCTGATTAACTTGCCGGAATCAATTATTTTTTTATCGTTCTCCAGAACAGAATGCATTAATTTGTCTTCAAGCTGCTGGAATGCGAGCTTTCCGGACAGTTCCTCTGCTTTGCTGAATTCTTTTAATTTAACGTCCTCGCTACCGGTAATCACTGCTTTCTTGCTCGTCCAACTGGTCCTGCCATTTTGTGGCTTCTACGTTCTTGTGGAATTGTTCTTTAAGATAATTTTCTACTGTCTCCAGGTACCTGACAGACGGCTTCAGCCTTATTCTATGTGAGAGCACAGAAACAATTACTTCTTTAATGTCTTCAAACTGCACATTTTTTCTTCCCTTGAGCAAAGCGTTTGACTGCGACCTTTCATATAATCCGATTGAAGCCCTTACGCTTGGCTTTTTCTCAAGCTTTTCATCATCCCTCAGCAATCTTACAAAATAAACTATGAGATTAAGCAGCTCATCGCTGACATTTGCCACTTTTTCGCTTTTTACTAAAATGATTTTCTTTTCAAT
>JBBSWR010000321.1:0-3791 GCA_038046185.1 Nanobdellota archaeon | reverse complement strand
TTGTTAATGAACTGCTCTCCAAGAACAGGAGAGACTGCATCTGTTTTTACAATGTTTAATTTAACCGGCAATGAGCCAGTTATCAGAATGGTCTGAAGGCGCTTCATGTTAGCCTGCGTGTTTGTAATTGCATCCACCTGGTTAACGCCTACGCCAGGGCCCGATATTGAAATCTGAGTCTGCGCCTGGCCTTTTAAATCGCATGCGATGCTAAGCTCATCTACCATCTTGTCATCAAGATAAAGCTGGATTTTCTCGCTCAAATAACATTCCCTTGCGCCTGTAGAATCAGTTACCGGGCTCAGGCCTGCTGTTGCGTCTGCCTGCCTTTGGGCTGCTGCCTGAGTCAGTGAAATTACAAAACTAAACCTGCATGCCCACTGGCTTCCGCTTGTGGGGTTGCATTCTTCAATTCTGGCGTCCTGCGCGCTTCTGCCGACATAAGTTATATCCTGGCCTCCTCTGAAAACTGTTTTGTTGCCTATCTTTGACTCAAACTTTCCCTGCCTGGCAAGCAAATCTTTTATTTCTTCTTCCGTAGCCCCTGCAATTTCAACAATAATATATTGGTTCCCGCTCAAGTCGCCGGCATCCCGAACCACTATGTCGCTTAATCCGTAAACATTAAGCCTCGTTTTCATGTTGTCAATCAGGGTGCTTAAATCAGTTGGGTTGAGCTTAACTTCCGGCTGGAGAAGAACTCTTGTCCCGCCCTGCAGGTCCAATCCTTTCCTGATGTTTGTTGTAGGGGCTTCATAAACTCTAAATCCTAAGTCCTGGGTGCCTTTGCTGATTTGCCTTGTTTTTGGAACGGTGATTATTTTTGTTATAGTTTCATTGATTAACTGGACTGTGCCGTTTACTGTTGCATTTTTTTGAACCGTTTCTTCAACTGTTTTTTCTTCAGTTTCGCTTAATGTTATTGTTTCAAAATTTTCCTGAGTTAATAATTTGTAAACTTTTTTATTGGTTTTTACAGTTATCGTCCTGTTTGGAGCCAGTGTTGAGGTATACTTATAATAATCCTCTACTGTATTGATTGGAGCATTGTTTATTGCAATAATTCTTTCCCTGTTGACTGGAAGTATATTCGGCTTTGGCTGCGGAATTCCTGCAAGGCTTGCAGAACTGTTTGTTATGACATTCCTTATTGCAGCTCCTTTGCTTAAAGTGGGATGAATGGCAATTATTGATACAACTAGGAAGAATATCAGAATTATTACCCGCCAGTTTGTCAGGAGCTTTTTTACTTTGTAGTTCATATTATTACCCCTTTTTTGGCTTTTTTCTCAACATACAATCTTAACAATCCGACATTCTGAATCCATGTGTTGAAAATGTCTGCAATCAGCCCCCAGAACAGTATTATCATAATCTGCCTTATTACTTCTGACTGGGTTACTATCATGGCAACCACTATCGCCACAATTGCAGTCATTGTTTCTGTCATTCCGGTCTTGATTGAACTGTGGATTCTGTCCATTACTGTTCCTTCTTTTCTTTTCAGAACTCTGACAGTGAGAAGGATGTCAGTATCAACTGAATAACCTATTAACATCAAAAACGCAGCAATGCCTGCTGTGCCGACTCTCATCCCCATTATATTGACAACTGCAAGCGCAAAAACCATGTCAGAGAAAGCGGCAACAATTACTGCAACGCTGGGTATGAAAGTCCTGAAATAAATAAAGATGACTAAACCCATAAACAAAAATGCAACTGCCAATGCAATCAAGGATTCCCTGAAGAAGCTTGCACCCAAAGATGAGCCTATTATTTCTATTCCATAATCTACTTTGCTTAAATCAATCTGCAAAGAGGTTTCTATAGAATTCAGAAAATTTTGGACTTGGTCCTTGTTGTTGCCGTCAATATCCGCTTCCACAATCACTCCGACAACCGTGCCGGATGCCCTTAATGTCCTTACAACAACATCATTTTTTGGAAAATTTGCCTTGACTTGCTTTTCAAGATTATTAATATCAAATGGCTTATCATAGGGAATGGTAACAGTTACTCCGCCCTTCAATGAAATGTCCCTGTTTAGGAAATCCCCAGTGCTGTAAATCTGATAGCCAATTTGCGCGATTGAGAAGAAAAGTATAATAAAGGGAATTATCAATAATAATTTATATTTTTTATCGTAGAACTCCACTAAAGAGTGCTTCAGGCTTTTCTTCGGCTCTTCTTTCTTCTGATGCCCCATTTTATGCTCTTCTTTTCTAGGCTCAATATGCGGTTGATGAGCTTCAGCCTTTTGTTCATTATTTTCTTCCATAACAACTCCAATTTAACTAGAGAGCAAAGGATAAAAGAACGGTTAATAAAGGTTTTTGTTTAATTTTCAATATTTTTACAATATGTTTCATAGAATTGTAGTATTTCGTTAGCTTTTTTTGAATTTAATGAATAATGAGTTTCTCCTGTTTTCTTCGCAGGCAGTATCCATTCATCTTTTTCGAGTTCCTTTAAAACCCCCTTTACTATTTTATCACCCTTCAAGTGAGTTGGCAAGCCATTAAGTATGTTTTCTGTATGCGAGCCGCCCCATTTATTCCATCTTACAAGTTTTCTTATGATTCTGGCTTTGATTTCAGATTTTGATAAATTCATGAGATTTCAAACATCACTTATTTATTTAAGGATTTATATTGTACAACATAGATAGTTTAGTGTATAATATGATACAACATTGTCTCAAAATAGGAAGATTTATATAAGGTTACATATTTGTAATTACATATTTGTAACTTGAACTCCAAGATGTATAAAATGACAACGTGAAAATATCACAGATGTGTAAGATTTGATTATAACATAATTGAAGCAAACTAAATTTATTAAAAATGCAAACAAAAAAATCATTATTCACGGAATTGTTCGGCGAATCTCCGACAATAAAAATATTGGATTTTCTTTTAACAGAGCGCGAGCTGGATTTCTCCATATCAGATATGGCAAGAAATGCAGGAATAGGCAGGGCTTCTTTATACAGGATTTTTGATGACTTAATAAGAAATCAGATAATACTCCCAACAAGAATAATCGGCAAATCTAAATTATATAAATTAAACGTAGAGAACCCAAAAATAAAAAAATTGGTGCAAATAGATGACATGCTGATTCTTGAGGAATTGAGAAGCAAAGCAGAAAATCAAAAACATAAAATTAAAGTTGCTATTTAATTTCATTTCAAGCAAGCCTTCAAAAACCCGTAGAAAAACGGAGACGGATTTCCAAGCCTTGACTTGAATTCAGGATGGGCCTGTGTTCCGATAAAAAACGGATGACCGGGCAGTTCAATGTACTCCATCAATTTAGTTTTGTCAAATCTTTCATAATAGCCCGAAAATACAAGCCCGTTTTTCTCAAGAATGTCAACATATTTTGGATTGACTTCGTACCTGTGGCGATGCCTCTCCAAGACAACTTTTTTTCCTTTTTCCAACAATCCAATTCTAAATGCCTGAGATTTATCTTTTGTCAGTTCCTGGAGCCTTTTTGTGTCTTCTTCAAGCCTTCCGGTTTCTTCATACAATTTCAAAACCCGGGTTTTATCTTTCAAAAGCGCGGCATAAACTCCAAGTCTCATTGTGCCGCCGTACATGCTTTTCTCCAGAATTTCTTTTTGGGCAGGCTGCACGTCAATAACCGGATGTGAAGTTTTTGAATTTACTTCGGTTGTATTCGCGTCTTTCAGGTTGCAGACATTTCTTGCAAATTCAATAACCGCCATCTGAAGCCCGTAACATAATCCCAAATAAGGAATTTTATTGACTCTTGCAAAATTA
>JBBSWR010000320.1:0-2304 GCA_038046185.1 Nanobdellota archaeon | reverse complement strand
AAAAAAGATTCCAAAGTTGAAGATGTTTTGAATTTAACACTAAAAGATGTAATGGAAAGAAGACTGCAAACTTTGTTGATAAGAAAGCAGCTTGCAAGAACAATGAAGCAGGCAAGAGAGTTTATAACACATGAGCATGTTGCAATCGGAGAAAGAAAAGTTACCGCGCCATCATACTTGGTAACTGTAAGCGAAGAGCCGGGAATAAGATTAGTGAAGGCATTGAACTTAGCGCCTCAGGTAGCTCAGGAAAAAAAGGCGGAGAAAGCTGAATAATCATGGAATCAAGGCCGCAGAGATGGGGTATAGCGCACATTTACGCTTCATATAATAATACCATCATCCACATTACTGACATAACTGGAACAGAAACTTTGGCTGTCGGCTCCGGCGGAATGGTTGTCAAGAGCGACAGAATGGAAGGCTCGCCAACAGCAGCAATGATCGCTGCAAAAAAGGCAGCTGAGACAGCAATGGACAAAGGAATTACCGGAATACATGTCAAAATCAAAGCGCCTGGCGGCCACAACGGGCCAACAAGCCCAGGACCTGGAGCGCAGGCTGCAATCAGAGCGCTTTCAAGGATGGGATTAAGAATCGGAATCATTGAGGAAGTAACTCCTCTGCCGCATGACGGATGCAGAAAGAAAGGCGGAAAGAGGGGAAGGAGAGTTTAAACGGTTCCGCCCCTTTACGACGGGAAACTTTTTCATATAAAAAGTTTCATCAAAATGTCGAAAACTAAAAGTTTTCGAGCACCTCGAAAATGCTAGTCATTTTCGTTGAGTGGAGGCTTTACATTCGTTCAGCCCCCAAACAATAAATTTGAATCATAAAAATCAAAATTCATAACCGGAGGACAAAATGGAAATAAGAGTCTTGGAAAATAACAAAGACAATGGAACGCTTTCATTTATTTTGAAGGATTCAGACCATGTTTTTGCGAATACTCTTAGAAGGCTGATGGTAGATGAAGTGCCGACAATGGCCATTGAAGAGGTTGAATTCCAAAAAAATAATTCCATACTTTATGATGAAATGATTGCCCACAGATTAGGATTAGTGCCGTTGAAGACTGACTTGAAATCGTACAACTTGCCTGACAAATGCAAATGCGAGGGAAAGGGTTGCAACAGATGCCAATTAAAATTAGTTTTAAGGGCGACAAAAGGAAGCGGAGTTGTGTATGCTTCAGAATTAAAAAGCAAAGATCCTGCAGTCAAGCCGGTTTTTGGCGAAATGCCTATTGTAAAACTGTTAAAAGGCCAGACACTTGAATTGGAAGCGACTGCTGTTCTTGGAACGGGAAAACAGCACATGAAGTGGAGCCCGTGCCACGTGTGGTACAAATACAAGCCAATTGTTGAAATCACAGGCGATGTAAAAAACCCGGAAGCGATAATTGAAATTGACCACAATAATATTTTTGAAATCAAAGACAGGAAATTAACGGTTAACAAAGACAGAGTGCTTGAATGCGACTTATCGCTTGACTTTTCAGAAATTGACAAGAACGTCAAGGTTACAGCAAGCGAAACAGATTTTGTTTTTTATATTGAATCATTCGGACAGCTAAGCTGCAAAGAAATTGTCAACAAAGCGATTGATATACTTGACGAGCAGCTTGATGAGTTCGTTGAAGAATTAAAAAAAGCAAAATAAATCCCAACTCCCAATCATGCGGGGGTGGCGGAGCCTGGTCAAACGTGCTAGCTCGAGGGGCTAGTCCCTTAGTGGGTACGCGTGTTCGAATCACGTCCCCCGCACTTAAAATCAAAAAATCATCAATAAAATAAAAAATCAAATTCAACAACAAAAATGAAAAGAACGGGGCCAACAAACATAATTTTGCTCAAGCTAGTTGCAGAACTGAAGAAAAGAAGCAACGAGCAGGAAGCGGAGATATGGAGAAGAGTTGCTGATGATTTAGAAAGGCCTACACGGCAAAGAAGAGTTGTCAACCTTTCTAGCATAAGCAGATACACAAAAGAGAATGAAATCATTGTTGTTCCGGGAAAAGTTCTTGGCTCTGGGGATTTGGAGCACAAGCTGACAATCTCGGCATTCCAGTTTTCAGACGGAGCAAAAGAAAAGATTGAGAAAGCAGGTTCAAAGATTGTTCCATTGCTTGAGCTGAGCAAAGACAATCCAAGCGGAAAAGGAATAAGAATAATCGGATAAAGTTTAAAATAAATTCATGAATCAAAATAAACTAAAATGATAATCGACGCTAAAAATGTGGTTTTGGGAAGGCTAAGCAGCTTTGCAGCCAAGCAGCTTTTATTGGGAGAAGAAGTTGATATT
>JBBSWR010000319.1:0-1078 GCA_038046185.1 Nanobdellota archaeon | reverse complement strand
AGGACTTCTTCTCGCACGACTTCGTCCTCGCCGCGCTCGCCAAGGCCACGTAGCTCTTCCTGTTCGCTGATTCACCTAGGTGCCCTTAGCCTCTGACTGATATTATAGAGGCTTGGGGCGCCTGACAACCAACGCACAAAGGAGACACGACATGAACTTCATCTCTTTGCTGGAAGATGCCAAGAAACTGGCCCACGCCGGAGAGTACCAGCAGGCATGGGAAATGCTCTTCGGGAAGGCCGAAGGAGACGTGCCCTGCACGAAGGTCGCGGTAGCGCAGCCCGAGCTCGAGCTCGTCAATGGAGACGGCAAGAACAGGAGCTTCATTGGCAACCGGAGGGAATGGGAATCGCAAGGCTGCCGGATGATGAGTAATGCTGACCTCTGCTCCCTCCTCGGTTCATTGACGTATGAGCAGCTGGCTTCGCTCCGCAATGACATGGCGGAAAGTTGGCTGTTCACTTCACTGCTTCACTTCAATGGACTGATGATGTCAGTTGACGGCCGCGAGCAGGTGGAATGTCCGGAATACGATCGAGTTCCTGTTACTGAGGTGGAAGAGCGTGTCTTGCAGTACTTCTTCGATACCGCTGATGCGAAGGAAGCCATCATCGCGAAGCTCTCTGAGCTGTCCGGCAGGACGCCTATGCTCATCCTGTTCTCGATGCCTTCCATCTTCAATCGCAACATGTCTCCTGAGAGGGCGGCTTCGCTTGGCTACGACGGTGGGCATTTCCATATCAATGGCAGCAGCCTCAGCAACCTCATTGGCCGTTCTCGCGGGGTGCGTGTGCGCGAGCGCTAGCGAGCGCCAAGGAGCAAAAAAAATCCAGCCATAACCCTCAACTCAGCCCCTCCCCCAAGGCTTCTAGCTGATTCAGGTTAGAGGCCTTCACGGAGCGACTGAGCTCCCAACCAACAAATGCCTATATATAATAGGCAAGAGAAGGAGACCCATCATGTCGAAGAGCAACAAGGACCAGAAGAACGGCAAGAAGGGCAACAGGAGGAACCTCCACATCAGGAGGCAGTTGGAGAACCAGAGGCAGGACGAGAACGGCGCCACCTGCATCGGCGC
>JBBSWR010000318.1:0-4001 GCA_038046185.1 Nanobdellota archaeon | reverse complement strand
AACATTATTCAAAGGTGAGTGAAATGAGGGAAGAAAGAAGCGGAGCGCCTGTTTTTGTCAAAGTTGATGACTACAAGGAAATTTTGGATGTTTTGGATATGGTAAAGGGCAAGCTTAATGAGATCAGGAGCACATTGGACAACATAAATGAGCTCCGGAACCATGAAGATGCCGAAGTCTCGATGTGGAACAGCACAATAAACGAGATTGAGAAGAAAGTAGAAAGCATCGACAAGATGATTTTTGAGCCCGGGCAACCATGGTAAAGAATATGAAAGAACAGAAATCTGAGCTGTTTTTTGTAGAGATAAGAGAGCCTGACGAAGTCAGGAAGCATATTCTGGAAACTTTAAAGGAAGTGCTTGAATTGCTGCAGAAGTTTGAGAGCTTCAAGCATTTAAGGCATAAGAAGATGGAGAGAATAGATAAATTAAGAGTTCTCATGAGAGATACCAATAAATTAATGGGAGTGTTAAAAGCAAAACTTCCGCAGACCAGCCTGAAAGGGATGGTTCCGAAACATCACGCTCCAAAGCACAAAAAGGCCGAGGCTAAGAAGAAAGAAGAAAAAGCTGAGAAAGTGCCGAAGAAAGAAAGAACGGAACTTGACAAACTGCAGTCTGAGCTGAATGCTATTGAGAGCAAATTAAAAAGTTTTACTTAAAAGATTTTTCTCATTGATTTTAAATTTATATTATTTTTTTTATGTTCTTAAATTTTAAATTAAACTTTTTCATAAGGGAGGGAACTTTATAATTGCACTTTCTGCAAGATTATCCGCCCTCCACCCACCCCAAATTGTTTGACAAAATCGTGCTCGATAAAAGAAACTCAGCGAGAAGGTGTGGGAACTATCAGAAACCGGTTAAGAGCAGGAAGCAATGTTCCCCTGAGGAAAAAATTTAGAAACATAGATTTAAGCAATTTTTTTCAGTAATGTTTTTAAATGAAATTCTTATTCTAAAAGCTATGCGGGGATGCCGGAGCGGCCAAACGGGATAGAGTTTGGCAAGGGTGCTAGACGTCCATACTCAAGTTTGGAAAAGTAACGAAGCCAAAAGCTGATGAAGTACTTATGAGCCATCTATTGGCTTAGTGCCTTCGCAGGTTCGAATCCTGCTCCCCGCACTTTATTTTCTAATTTAAGAGGTGACCACAAAATTAGCAAGTTTTATAAAGTGTGGTCACCTATGGTGCTATATGTTTATAGAAAAGAGGAAGGCTGGTAAAAACATAAAATATTTTTTAGCCTATTCATACAGAGAAAAGGGTAAAGTTCAAAAAATAAGGAAGTATCTAGGACAAAATCTTGCAAAAGATCAGCTAAACGAGGAAAAAGAAAAGGCTAAAAAACATATTCTTGAATTTTTAGAAGAATTAAGTACGGAGGTTTTCTTATTCACATTAACTAAAGCCCAAATCAACAAATTAAATAAATATGATGGCGAAATTAGGGCAGTTCATTTTGACCTAAAACAATGGCAGAGGTTTACGGAAGAATTTGTTTTTAATACCAACGCCATAGAAGGCTCTACAGTCCAAAGAGAAAAAGTTCCAGGAATCCTGCACAAACCTAAAGCAGAGGATGCGGAAGAAATTGAGACTAAAGGGGTTGCGAAAGCTGTTAGTTATATCAAAACGACAAAAGAAGATTTATCAATTGAATTAATGAAAAAACTTCATGAAATATGCTTTAAAGGCGCAAAAAGCTTTGCAGGACAGTTAAGAAATGTGGAAGTGGGGGTTGTTGATTCTATGGGAAACGTTTTACACAGGGGCACATCCGTTTCTCAATTAAATTTGGCTCTAAAAGACATGATTCATTGGTACAAAGAGAATAAAAATAAATTCAAGCCTTTAGTTTTGGCTTCAATTGTGCATAACCAATTTGAGTATATTCATCCATTCCAAGACGGAAATGGCAGAGTAGGTAGGTTGCTGTTAAATTTTATCCTTTTAAAGAATAAATACCCACCAATTAACGTAACTTTAGAAGACAGGGCAGAGTACTACCATACTTTGCAAGAATATCAGAAACATCAAAAATTAAAACCTACAGTTGAATTCTTAGTCAAACAATACAAAAAGACATTGGCTAAGGTGACCACAAAAAAAGGGAAATAAGTGAAAAGTGTGGTCACCTAACTTTCTCCCCGCACTTTGTTTCCAAACTTTTTTAAACAAACTTCTTATCTAAACCAAAATGGTTGAAATCTGCGCTGTAGGCGGCTATAATGAAGTTGGGAAGAATTCCACTGCTGTGAAAATAGGTGATGAAGTTTATATTTTTGATTTGGGAATCCATCTTGAGAATTATATCAAGTACACTCATGATGAAGATATAGTAAGCATTAATGCGAAAGAGCTGATTAATGCCGGAGCTGTGCCGGATATATCGACAATAAGCGACTGGAAAGACAAGGTGAAGATGATTCTGCCGACGCATGCGCATCTTGACCATATCGGGGCGATTCCGTACCTTGCAAATAATTTCAAAGCGCCAGTCATGTGCACTCCGTTCACTTCGGCAGTTCTGAGCAGCATAATTTTAGACAATAAAATTAAATTCAGCAACAAGATAAGAAGCATGTCTGCAAATTCCAGCTTCAATGTTTCTAAAAATGTAAAAATTGAATTCATACACATGACTCATTCAACCCCGCAGACTGTGATGATTGCGCTTCACACAGATGAAGGAATAATTTTGTATGCAAATGATTTCAAGCTGGATTTGACTCCTACTTTAGGCAAGAAGCCGAATTTCAAAAGGCTGGAAGAGCTTGGAAATGAAAAAGTGCTTGCGTTAATCTGCGATTCAACTTATGCAAACGAGGCAAGAAAAATGCCTTCCGAAGCTGTTGCAAAAGAAATGCTGAAAGAAGTAATGCTTGGCATAGACTCAAAAAACAAGCATGTTGTCGTGACAACCTTTTCCTCGCACATTGCCAGATTAAATTCAATTGTAGAATTTGGGCGGAAGATGAACAGAAAAATTGTTTTCATGGGGCGCTCTATGGCAAAATACGTGAAAGCGGCTGAAGACACAGGCATTGCAAAATTCACAGACAAAGTTGAGATTGTAAAGTACAGCAACCAGATAAACAGGAAGCTGAAGAAAATTGCAGCTGAGCGTGGAAAATACCTGATGGTTGTCACCGGACATCAGGGCGAGCCTAAATCAACTCTTTCAAAGATGATGGGCAACGAATTCAAATTTAAATTCTTTCCCGAAGACCATGTAATATTTTCCTGCAGGACAATTCCGACACCGACAAACATAGAGAACAGGAAGCTGCTTGAAGAGAAATTAAGAAATGCAAATGTCAGGATTTTCAAGGATGTCCACCAAAGCGGCCATGCTGCAAGGGAAGATTTGAGGGAACTGATTAATCTTGTGAAGCCAGAACATATCATTCCGGCGCACGGAGAAAGAGGAATGACTTCAGCTTTAGCGAGCCTGGCAATTGAAATGGGCTACAGGATAGGGGAAAGCGTTCATGTCATGGGCGATGGGGAAAGGATTAGACTTTAATGATTTGAAATTTATTAGGACAAAATTTTGATTTCTAACTCCAAGGATGGGGGAGCAATTCCTTGAGCCTGGCTACTTTATTTTTTCCCAGAATAACCTCAGTATTCTTATTTTGCCTATGAATCTGATTAATAAATTCCCTGCACCTGCCGCATGGCGGTATTATCTTGCCATCTTCCAATACAGCCACAATTTTTTTTATCTTATGCTCGCCATTTGTAACCATTGCTGCAATAGCTGCGTGTTCGGCACAAAATCCTATACCAGAAGAAACATCCATGCAAACCCCAAGATAGATTCTGCCTTCATCTGAAAGCAGGGCACATCCAACATCACCAACTAAATACCCATGCTTGATTCTTCTGGATTTTATTACTGATTTTGCTTTCTCGATTAATTCCTTATTTGAAATTGTAGGCATGAGGGTAGATTATCCTCAAATATTATTAAGTTTTCCATATTTAAAACG
>JBBSWR010000317.1:0-5983 GCA_038046185.1 Nanobdellota archaeon | reverse complement strand
AGCAAGGCAATTCCTTCACGCACAATGTGCGTGGTATCCTTGCCTAGAGAAATGAATAGATATTATTTATCTTAATTTGATAAGGAGAATTATCATTGTCTACCTTTGGAATTTCCTAAGCATCACAGCCTAAGCGTTTTGTCAATTTCGTCTGCAACCTCTTTCAGGTCATCAAGCGCCCGTTTGAGATCTTTTTCAAGTTCTTCTATTAATGCCTTAAGATTGTCAACTCTAAGAGTATAATTATTTCCCTCATGCAGAACAAGACCGGATTCCATCAGCCTGTTTATATGATGTATTATTGTACCTCTTGATAAGTCAAGTTTTGCCGCAAGCTCGTCGCTTGTCAGGGTCTTATTTCCCTTTGCACACTTCAATAATTCTATAAATACCCTAAAACAGCTTTTGTCTTTATCCCTTAAATTGAATAGCCCTAAAGAAGTACCTAGCCATTGAAGCTCCTGATTTACATTAGTCTCAGAGGGTCTTCTTATGTTTACTATGGTTATTCTCTGCCTTATAAATACCATAAAGTACCCTTTAATGACCTTATATTTAAACTTTTGCCGAAAACTTTATATATATGTTGATATTACCTACTTCTCGTTGACTTAAAGTCAACAGAACTAAGATTCAAAATGGAAGCAAAAAAAGATACTAAAGCAGAAGAGCAGAAAAAAGAGCCTGCAAAGCATGAGAAAAATAACAAAATTGAAAATCTCAGGAAAGAGCTGGAACAAAAAGATAAAACAATCGAAGAACTGACAGACACTTTGAAAAGGCTGCAGGCAGAGTTTGAGAATTACAGAAAAAGAGTTGACAAAGAAAAAACAGAATTTGCAAAATATGCCCATGCCGGAATCATTGCAAAAATTTTGCCAGCGCTTGACAGTTTTGAAATGGCATTAAAACACACTAATGAGCCGCAAAAATTCATCAGCGGAATGAAACTGATTTATGCCCAATTGCATTCGGCTCTGGAAGCAGACGGCCTGAGAACAATAAAAACTGACGGAGAAAAATTTGACCCTTACAAGCACGAGGTTTTGATGAAAGAAGAATCTGACAAGCCCGAAGGGACAATCCTAGAAGAATTCCAAAAAGGGTACATGCTGAATGACAAGGTTTTGAGATTCAGCAAAGTAAAAATCTCAGCAGAGAAGAAAAAAGTCAAAGAATAAAAATAAAATATTTATTTTAAAATTAAAAACCGAAAAACAGAATTCACAATAATAAAAATTAAGAAAATAAAAAACAAAAAATTCAAAATCTAATGGAGGAAGAAAATGGGAAAAGAAAAAATTATAGGAATTGATTTAGGAACAAGCAACAGCGCAGCTTCTGTTTTGCAGGGAGGAAAGTCAACAATAATCCCAAGCGCAGAGGGAACAACTGCTTACGGAAAGGCGTTTCCAAGCGTAGTCGCATTTACAAAAGACGGCCAGATTTTAGTCGGAGAGCCGGCAAGAAGGCAGGCTGTTTCAAATCCAGAGCATACAATAATGGCTGCCAAGAGGAAGATGGGCACCAATTACAAGTACAATGTTAACGGCAAAGAATACACGCCGCAGCAGATTTCAGCTTTTATTCTTCAGAAAATAAAAAAAGACGCAGAGGAATTTCTCGGTGATAAAGTCAACAAAGCAGTCATCACAGTGCCGGCTTATTTTGATGACAATCAAAGGCAGGCAACAAAAGATGCTGGAGAGATTGCAGGACTTGAAGTCATAAGAATAGTTAACGAGCCGACTGCTGCCTCAATGGCTTATGGTGTTGACAAGCAGGATAAAGAGCTGAAAATTCTGGTTTTTGATTTAGGCGGAGGAACTCTAGACGTTACAATTATGGAATTTGGCGGAGGAGTTTTCCAGGTTCTGTCCACATCCGGAGATACCCAGCTTGGCGGAACGGATATGGATCAAACTCTTGTTGATTATTTGGCTTCCGAGTTCAAGAAAACGGAAGGAATAGATTTGAAAAACGACAAGACCGCTATGCAGAGATTGAGGGAAGCTGCAGAAAAAGCAAAAATTGAGCTGTCAACTGTTTTTGAAACAGACATAAACCTGCCGTTCATAACAGCAACAAGCGACGGGCCGAAGCATCTGACCCTAAAGCTGACAAGAGCAAAGCTGGAGAGCTTGATTGACCCGATAATAAGGAGATGCAAGCATCCGCTGGAGCAGGCAATCAAGGACTGCAAACTGTCTGCAAACAAGATTGACAAGATTATCCTAGTCGGCGGCCCAACAAGAATGCCGATTGTAAGAAAATTTGTTGAAGATTACGTGGGCAAGCCTGCTGAAAGGGGCGTTGATCCTATGGAATGTGTTGCGATGGGCGCAGCGGTTCAGGCGGGAGTTCTTGCAGGGGAAGTAAAAGATATTTTACTGCTTGACGTAACTCCATTAAGCCTGGGAATTGAAACCCTAGGTGGAGTATTTACAAAATTGATTGAAAGGAACACGACAGTCCCTACAAAAAAACAGCAGGTTTTCAGCACAGCAGCCGACAACCAGACAGCTGTTACAATCAGAGTAGGCCAGGGCGAAAGGTCAATGTTCAGCGACAATAAAGTGCTTGGGCAGTTTGACTTGGTCGGAATACCTCCGGCGCCAAGGGGAATCCCGCAGATTGAAGTCACTTTTGATATTGATGCGAACGGAATCCTGCATGTAAATGCAAAAGACCTCGGCACGGGAAAAGAGCAGAGCATCAAGATAACTGCCGCCCAGAAATTGAGCGACGAAGAAATAGAGAAAATGAAAAAGCAGGCTGAAGAATTTGCCGAAGTTGACAGGAAAAAGAAAGAGGAAATTGAAACAATCAATGAAGCCGACACGCTGGCTTACACGACTGAAAGATTATTCAAGGAGCTTGAAGGAAAAGTGCCTTCAAAAGAGATTGAAGAAATCAAGGGCAAGATTATGGAATTAAAGGAATTGCTGAAGCCGGCAGAAAAAGACATTCCGTCAATCAAGAAGAAGATGGAAGAGATAAACGAACTGGTGCAGAAAATGTCAACAGAGCTGTACCAGAAGGCAGGGCAGCAGTACCAGCAATCGCATCCGCAGGGCGAAGGTCAGGCGCATGCAGGAAGCGGAAGTCCGCCTCCAAACGACGACAACGTAGTCGATGCCGATTACGAAGTCAAAGGCGAAGAGAAGAAAAAGAAGAAATAAATTTATTATTTTATTTTAAATTTTTATTTTGGACATGAAAATCCCCACAAAAGAGGAATGTATAAGACTATTGAAAGATAATAAAGTTCCTGATAATATTATTGCCCATACGAAAAAAGTCTGCGAGTTCTCATTAAAGGTTTGTGATTCCCTTGAGGAAAGAGGAATCAAGGTTAATAGAAATTTAGTTGCAGCTGCAGCATTGCTACATGACATAAAAAAGCTCAAGCCTGGAGAGCATGAGATTGAAGGCGCCAAATATATTAAATCTTTGGGCTATCCGGAAGTCGCTGTCTTAATAAAAAAGCATGGTTTGAAGCAGTCTTTCAATGAGGAATTCATCCCAAAAACATGGGAAGAAAAGATTGTATTTTATTCTGACAAAAGAGTAAAAAATGACAAAGTAGTAAGCGTTGACGAGAGATTTGAATACGTAAAGCAAACATATAAAAGAGAGGATGTTGAAAAAGAAATAAGATTTACCAAAGACATTGAGAAAGAATTATTGGGAGATAAAATGTTATGATAACTAGAACCACTCCCTTAAAAGAAGTGCTGGAATTGGCAGCCCCTTGCCAGTGCAATTCATGCAGCCACGGATGCAAGTTCGGAAGCGGCGCCCTGGTAGGAGACGATGCAAAGAATATATCAAAATTTTTAAAAATTTCGGAAGAAGAATTAAAAAATAACTTTTTGGAAGAAAAAGAATTATTTAACAAAAAAATTTTGAAGCCGAAGCTGATAAAAGAAAGAAATAAGATTCATGGAAAGTGTGTTTTTTACGACGAGCAGAAAGGATGCAAAGTCCACGAGGTAAAGCCGCTGGAATGCAAAACATCAATCCAATGCAAAGGTTATGGGGAAGACTTAAGCGTCTGGTTCATGGTCAACCATATCGTTGATGCAAATGACGCAGAAAGCATAAGGCAGTATGCGCAATACATAAAAAGCGGAGGCAAAGTCATACCGGGAGCAGAGCTGGAGAATTTGGTTCCGGACAAAAATAAATTAAAAAAAATATTAAATTATGGGATTTTAAGATAATGGCAATAAAATCAAATAATAAAAAATTTATCAACGATTTAAAATAAAAATGGCAAAAGAGAAAGACTATTACAAGATTTTAGGCGTGGGAAAAAACGCAACCAAGGCAGAGATAAAAGATGCTTATAAGAATCTCGCAAAGAAATACCATCCTGATCTTAACAAGGCTACTGATGCAACTGAAAAATTCAAGGAAATAAATGAAGCTGCGGCAGTTTTGGGAGACGAACAGAAAAGGGCGCAGTATGACCAATACGGAAGCGCGGGCCCGCAGTTCCAGGGCGGCGGGGCGGGTTTTGAAGGTTTCGACTTCTCGGATGTCATGTCCGGCGCCGGAGGATTTGATTTTGAAAGTATTTTTGAAAATGTGTTTGGCGGCGGGGGAAGAAGCAGGCGGCGCCAAAGAGGCTCTGACTTAAGGTATGATATGGAAATTGAGCTGGAAGACGCCGCTTTTGGAGCAACAAAAACAATCAACATTCCACGGGCAGAAGAATGCCCAAAATGCCATGGAACAGGGGCCGAAAATCCTGATGATACAGTAAAATGCCCGGACTGCGGAGGCAGGGGAACTGCAACAAGAACACAAAGAACCCCTTTCGGGATGTTTCAGACAACATCCACCTGCGGCAGGTGCAGAGGGCAGGGAAAAATAATAAAAAACCACTGCACTGAATGCAGCGGAAGGGGAACTGTCCACAAAATAAGAAAAATAGAAATAAAAATTCCGGAAGGCGCTGCTGACGGGACTAATTTGAGGATTTCAGGGGAAGGCGAAGCGGGAGGAAGAGGCGCCGCAACCGGGGATTTATATGTTGTAATCAGCGTAAAGCCCCACAAAATATTTGAAAGAAACGGAAATGATATTTACGTAAAAACTTGTGTCCCATTCACGACTGCATCTTTGGGCGGGGAAATAGAAGTCCCTACCTTGAAAGGCAAAGCGAGCCTGAAAATTCCGGCTGGAACTCAAAGCAACACAGTTTTCAGGATGAGAAACCAGGGAATTCCTGACCTGCACGGCAGCCATACCGGCGATGAAAATGTTGAAGTGGTAATTTCAGTGCCTGAGAAATTAACCAAAAAGCAGAAAAAACTGCTGGAAGATTTCGAGAAGGAAGATAAAGATACTAAAAAAGGATTTTTCAAGAATATTGGCTTCTGAAGTTAGGGATTTTTATCAAAAATTCTTTGCTTTGAAGATGTGTCTGGCTAGGCAGTTACGTGCAATGCTGACACTGCAGGCTTCTGATTGGACTTATTCTGCGCCAGCAGCTTTTGCAACGTCCTGATTGGTATTGAGTAAAGCTCATCCCTGGCACTGTATACAAAATCAACGTGAGCCGCATCATCGAGCGATGTTTGGGACATCACAATAATATCTAGAGGATGCCCTTCGGGGGAAAATTTTAAAGAATAAAGTTCACCTTTTCTAAATTGCGGCCTTGGGCTTCCATTGCGCCATTCTCCGCCAATCACCAATTCATCATCCAAAGACGCGCCAGAACCTGCAGCGTAATATTTCCACCCCGGTGTCTTTTTGTAGCCATGCTCAAAACGGACTCTTTCAACTAAGGGTGTTTGATTGTTACCTCTAAGTCTTGCATACATTCCCGGCTCCAAACGTGGGTCGGGGATGCACTGCCCAGGGGACATGAACCTATAAACCGATGCTATTGAATGATTGACTCCGTTAATTTTAATCACCAAAAGTTTATTGGAATTTAATACCCTCTTTTTAAACTTTTGCAAGAATT
>JBBSWR010000316.1:0-1328 GCA_038046185.1 Nanobdellota archaeon | reverse complement strand
AGCTCCACAAGTACAACAACTAAGAGAGTTAAGAGATAATTCCTTGTTACAAACATCTTCAGGAACTTCATTTATCAATACATTCAATGATTTCTACTATTCATTTAGTCCTACAATAGCAGATTGGGAAAGAGAAAATCCAGCATTCAAGGAAGCAGTAAAAATAACATTAACTCCAATGATTAGTTCGCTATCTATTCTAAACTATGTGGATATGGATTCCGAAGTTTCAGTACTAGGGTATGGGATCTCTCTGATTTTACTCAATGTAGGAATGTATTTTGTAGCTCCTGCTATTGTAATTGTTGGAATTAAAAAGAAAGTCTAAACTCTTTTCCTAAATCCTTAAGTCAATATAAAATTTTTTTAATCTTAAATAAGTCCAGACAGTTCATCTTAAAGTGGACATTCCAAGAGCAACTTATACAACATCTGTTTTACATAATCAAGGACAACCAATCCCAATCATCTTTGATGAAAATAAATTGAATATTCCTAGATATCATGCATTTGTGGAAGACGCTTTGGAAACCAGTGTAGGTGCAACAGAATATTTTGGAAAAGAATCTAATGGGGAAATAGTTCCCAGAGGAATTGTAATCACACTCAAACTAAAAACTCCTGACGATTTTATGGAATTTATTATTATTCCTGATGATGAATTTATCACTGAATTGATTGCTTGTAAGAAACTATACTTTGGAAATTCAAACGGAATAGCATTCTTTCAAATGGATCTAGACACTAAAACAATTGAAAATGTTTGGCAACCATCTAAACACGAAAATTAGTTCTAAAATATCATAGGGTGGGGATCTTTAGGCAGTGAGCACTCACATGCTGCAATTTTAGTCAAAGTTTTTGGTGATACGTTTGACTTTTCATCA
This sequence comes from Nanobdellota archaeon, assembly GCA_038046185.1. Lineage (GTDB taxonomy): Archaea > Nanobdellota > Nanobdellia > Woesearchaeales > GW2011-AR4. Next base: position 441 of record JBBSWR010000316.1, on the reverse strand, counting down.
CCAACATACCAAATCAAAACAAGTGGGATTCACTTTGAAGGAGGCGATGGAACCACGGTACACAAGCATGCAACAGGTGTAAAGATAGGATATTTGTTTGATTCATTAAAATTAGATGACAAATGCTTTGTCTTCCAGGATGGAAGACAGTTTTGTACAAATGAAGATTACACATTAAATTTCTATATCAATGGGGAAAAAGTCAACTACATTAGAAATTATGAACCTATGGATGAAGACAGAATTCTAATTGTTTATGGAGCAGAGACGCCAGAAGAAATCCAAGGTCTGTTGGAGCAATTAAACAATCAAAAAATCGTCGAATCATAATTTGATATTCTGAGTTATGATTCATCAGAAGATCCTTCAGAAACACATGTGTGCCTGATTTGTGTCATTTCATGAATCTTGTTATCCTGCTTATGCACATCTCCGGCCTTT
>JBBSWR010000315.1:0-4064 GCA_038046185.1 Nanobdellota archaeon | reverse complement strand
TAATATTATGAAACGAATTAATCTGTCGAAAGGAAATAATAAACGGATAACACAGTTTGTAGACTGTATGTGGTTTTATTTACATTAATATTTGCTCATGAAAAACAAAAAAGTGTCAGTAATTTTGCCGACCTATAACGAGAAAGACAACATAAAAGAGTTAATTAGGTTGATATATTTTTATTGTGGGGCAGATTTATTTGAGGTGATTGTAGTTGATGACAATAGCCCTGATGGGACATCAAAAATAGTCAAAGAGTTACAAAAAAAATATAGAAATTTATATCTTCATAGAAGATTAAATAAGAGGGGCCTTGCTTCAGCAATATGGTCTGGAATCGAAATGGCAAGAGGGAATATCATTGTATGGCTTGACTGTGATTTGTCACACCCACCAAAACTTATTCCAAAGATGCTTGAATATATCCCACGATATGATGCAGTTTGGGCATCTCGTTACGTGGAAGGGGGAAAAGATAAGCGCCCATTTATAAGGGTGATGTCCAGTAAGATTATTAATTTGTTGGCAAATTTCATTTTGGAATCAAATATTAAAGACTTGACCAGTGGGTTTTATGCTGTAAAAAAAGAAGTTTTTTCAAATATTCAATTAATGAAAACTGGCTATGCAGAATATTGCATACGTTTTTCTTACGATTTAGTTAGACAAGGATATAAAATTAAAGAGGTTGGGTATGTATTCGTGGACAGAAAAAAAGGCTATTCGAAAGCCTATTCAAGTTTAAGGGATTATACCTATTATGGTTATCTTTGTTTTAAAGAAATTGTGAAATTAAGAATTGGTAAATAAAAATTAAAGCTTGTCATCAGAAATTTTAATCGGTATATCCAAAGGGATTTCTTACGATTTGTCTTCAATCCGCCTATAGATTATAATTAAGGCATTAATTCTTTTTCTTGTAATGATAAGCATCAATATCAAAAAAATGTTTGTAATCTACCAATTCATAGTTTTCCTGAGCGTATTTCTGAATCAAACCGTTTGGATCCTGGTATTTCCAGAAAGATAATATAAGCCAAAAATTATCTTTTCCTTTCACCATTCCTTTAAATTCGCTGAGATTTTTTACACCAACAATAGTCTTATAATCCCCATAATAATACCTTAACGTTACTTCACCACTATACAGGCTGGTTATAACCGTGTCATTCCCAATATTCTTACCCTTTAGATACAATGAAAGTTCCCTCCATTGCTGCTTGTCAACATTGGAGTAATAGGCATAGATAGGAAAAATATTAACAAGAATGAATAATGAAATAAAAAATTTAAAGTATTTAGGCTTAAGGCTCAGTAATCCTTCAGACAAAAGGATTAAGAATGGAGGTATAGAATATATAACATAGTTTATCGGGCCAAAAATTGGTATTGGGGTAGTTACTGAAAGGAGAAAAGAAAAAATTGATGGGAACAAAAATAAATTTAACAGGTAGATGGTATTTCTTTCTTTCCTTAAGAAGACTTTGAGCTTACATTTTTTAATTTTTGTAATAATGCAGAAAAATACAAAAAAATATGCCAACAATACGGTAAGAATAACACTTAAAACAAAAAGGTATTCAAAAAGTGTGAAATCATAAATAGCAAAATTTTTTATTTTATCTCTTAAAGATTCCGAAGGGTATACCCACGTTGCAAATCCCATTACCTCTCTTGCAGTAATATCAAGAGTTGGTTTGTCTCTCCACTGCTCACTATTACCCTTTCGAAATGTCCTCAATACCAATGGAGAAGATAATAATAAGAGGATGATGAATATACCAAATATTTTTCTGATGAATGATTTTTTACCATGTAATAGCTGATTAAAAATAGAGGTTATGCTGTAACTCCTTATAATCATCAACTCAAAGATTATGTATGCAATTTGTGCCAACAACAACAGCTCATACAAAAAATGGGTATAAAGTCCGAGTATAGTTGATATTATGTAACCGCCCCCATAATAGTTCTTTTGGCTTTGCAGTGATTTTATGAGAAAATAAGACGATGATGCACCAAAAAACAGCACAAGCGAGTATGGTCTTGCCTCTTGGGAATAGGAAATAAGTATGAGATTAATTGAAAAAAATAGGGATGATATTACGGCATTCTTTTTTCCAAACAAATCTCTTGCAAGCAAGAATACAAAAAAAAATGTTAATATGCCAAACAGTGCAGAATAGAGCCTTAATGAGGTTTCATTTATAGAAAACAGCCTTGTCCAGTAATAGAGTGTAACGGGATATACTGGGAGGTCTGAAATGCCAGGATAATGGCCCGGAAGCAACTGACCGTAAAGATAAACGTTGTTCAACGTTTGAAATGCATCATATTTCTGAGCAGTAAACGCAGACAGACCTTCATCTATTCCAAAGCTTTCTTCATTAATCTTATAAATCCTTAAGAAAGATGCAAGAAGGACTATCAACAAGAATATTAAAATTGTCTTATTATTTCTCAAAATTATCCCCTTAATTTTTTATGTGTTACTCGATATTAATGGAACATTCATTTTTTTGTAATTTAGTAAAGCCATTCCAGCCCTAATTTTAGTGCTCATCTCCTTGAAAGACCTAATAGAAAACAAAATTTTTGTCATTGTTCGTGGATCAAAATAGAATTTTCTAAGGCATTCTTCAAGTAATTTAAACAATTCCTCCCTCGAGTAGTATTCATTCCACACTTTTAATTTGAAATCCGGAGTAGGATTTTTTGCAAATCCCAGCCAGAAATCATCAAATATTCCTCTCTTTATGCCTTCATCATACAGTTCTGTTTTTGGGAAGGGAGTCAAGATTGCAAACTCCGCATAATCTGTCCCAATAGACTTGGCAAACTCAATTGTTTTGAACATATCCTCTTTTTTTTCTCCCGGGAGACCTATCATGAAATTTCCGACTGTTGTAATGCCTACTTTCTTGCATAATTTGAATGCATTCCTGATTACGTCTGTTGTGGTATCTTTTTTAATTCTTCTTAATCCTTCATCAGTCCCAGTTTCAACGCCGAAATGAATTCTATGGCATCCTGATTTTTTGCATTTTTGAAGCATTTCATAGCTGATTGTGTTTACCCTCCCCCTATAACTCCAGGTAATATCAAGGCCTTTCTCAATTATCAAATCACATATTTTCTCAACCCTCTTTATATCAACACTGAAGTTATCATCAAAGAAGAATATCTCTTTAATGCCCAAACTGCAGCATTGCTCAATTTCAGCTACAATGTTCTCCGCACTCCTAAATCTCCAGGATCTTGTTTTTAACGGCTTGTAACAGAATGTGCAGCGGTAAGGGCAGCCCCTGCTGGACATCATAGTAGTTATTAGTTTTTCTCTGCCCAAAACACATTGGAACTTGTTAAGGTTCATTAAATCCCTTGCCGGCATAGGTAAATCATCCAAATTCTTGATATAACCTGGCTCCCCAGTTATAACCAACTCACCATCTTTTTTGAATACCAATCCAGAAATTTTGCTTACATCTTCTCCCTTTTCAATGAATGAAACTAACTTTGGCAATATTTCTTCTCCTTCGCCGAGAACTATATAATCAATATTTCCCAAATTGATTGTCTCTTTATAATACATATCTGTATGGTGTCCGCCCATGACAGTTACAATGCGGGGATCTATTTTTTTCACTAATTTCACAACGAGCAGGGCATCACAGATCGTTGGGGTAAATGCAGTTACCCCCACTATATCCGGTTTAAACTCTTTAATAACATTCTCAACGTCACTAAAGTCTAACTTGTAAGCATCACAATCCAATACTTTTATTTCGTGTTTGGGATTATCTTTTCTTAACGAGGCTGCAAGGTAAAGGAGGCCTAATGGGGGGTATGTTCCAAACTCCTCAAAAATTTCGTTAGGTGCCTCCATAACTATTGTATTCTTATAAGGAGGTATAACCAGCAATATTTTCATGATTTCACCTTTGACCAATTTTGTTAGGAATTTTGTTTAAAAGAGGGATATTTCTTTATATAAAGTTTGTGGTATTTTGATAGTATTTAATCTTCGGCATATTTATATATAAGCTCATCCCTAGTATTTCTG
>JBBSWR010000314.1:0-1043 GCA_038046185.1 Nanobdellota archaeon | reverse complement strand
GGTGAATTACTTTTCCCGATGATTAATGAATATGTTGATATGCTTTTGCGCGACAAATTGTGGAAGCATGGAGATGATGCCACAGCTAAACTGCGAGCCATGAAATTAGCGACAATAAAAAGAAGAGTTGGTAATTTCCTGAAAGTCCGGGGTAGAAGAAGTGGCATTTCTGCCACTCGACCATCACATTTGAAACATATCATTCCAACATTTTCCGGTCCTTGGAAAGAATTGCCACCAGGCAATGGACAAATTGATACAGTGCTACACAAAGACACAGTGTTGGGAGATGCCGTGTATACGCTGAATTACACCGATTCTGCCACTTGTCTCGATATTCCGCGAGCTCAGTGGAACAAGGGACAAGAAGCAACCATTGAAAGCATGAAAGAAATTAAACAACGATTGCCATATCCATGGCTCATGGCACATCCGGACACTGGTGGCGAATTCATTAACTATCTGGCCAAAGATTGGTTTGAAGAAAACAAAATCGAATTTACCAGATCCAGACCCGGAAGAAAAAATGATAATATGTATGTGGAAGAAAGAAACGGTCATGTCATCAGAAAAATGATTGGATATGCTAATCTTGACTGCAGAGAAGTGGTGCAATATTTAAATCTCTACTATGACGTAATGATTCCTTACCTCATGCACTTTGTGGCAGTGCGCAGAATGTTGGGCAAGGAAAAAATTCTTTCCAAATACAAAAGAATTTATGAGAAAATTCCCAAGACTCCCTATCAGAGAATTCTGGAACACAAAAGCATATCAGAAGAAGTGAAAGAAAAACTTCGGCAGGAACATTCTAAATTAAATCCGCTCATTTTAAAAAAAGAAATGGAAAAAAGATTAAAAAAAGTATATGATATTCAAAGACAATTCGGTAACAAAAGAGATTAACTCCTTGGTAACAGTTTAATATGAGCTATAGCGCCCTGTGAAATACTGCAAATTTTAATCAAATAAATTTTATGTTTTACACTTATATATTAAAAAGTAAAAAAGATGATAAACTTTATACTGGCTCTACAAAAAAT
>JBBSWR010000313.1:0-1308 GCA_038046185.1 Nanobdellota archaeon | reverse complement strand
GAATAGTCAAAGTCCTGTGCGATTATCAAAAAATCCAGCACTTTGTTTTTTGGCGTGTAACCTTCCATTTCCAAAAAGGCGCTTTTTTCTTTCATACCACACTATTAAGCTTATAAAATTCAAAGTTACACATTTCTAGCAGAAACAGGGATTGCGCCGGCTGAATATGTATGATGCTGGGCTTCATCATCATTAATCTCATCCCCCCTTCTCACGACAGAATCAACTACGGCCCAATAATAGTCTATGAACCTGTTTACCACGGGATTTTTCAGGTTAAGCCTGTACATTTTTGCTTTTCCAACAACTCTTGTCTGAATAACTATCTTCTTTTCCCTAAGCTCTTTCCATAATTCTTTTAATGTAGTGTAGCCTACCTTGGAATACCGCGCAATGTCTTTCATTGAATAGTCATATTCTGAATGGATTATCAAAAAGCCCCATATCCTGTTTTTAGGCGTGTCGCCTTCCTCCCGCAAAAATACTGATTTCGCCATTGTAGGCATAGCATATGCTAATTACTATTTAAAGGTTTCTATTTAGGCTCATAAGGGTCTAAATTTAGACCACATATTTATATACTCTTTTGTACTTATCTTCTTCATGGTTAAAGTAAGGAAGAGTGAATATATAAGAATAAGCAGAACAATAGTAAAGAAGCTTTTTGATGAAAACTGTTTTGGCAAAGGCTCCGTTTACATTCACGTTTTAAAATCCGGAATATCAAAAGAAGATTTGGACAAAGTCGAGGCTGTATTGGCTGCCTTGGTAAAGCAAAACATCTGCGGCAAAAAGAAGAAAGAGCACGGCTGGAAGTATTACCTTAATATGGACAGATATGACAAGATTAAAGAAATTATTAAAGAAAAGGGAAACACTTCCATAATTCCGATTTTATTGATGTTGTAAAAATTTAAATATTAAGGCAAATATCTTAATCAAAAATGGCAATCGCTTCAGACCTGGACAAGGGAAATTATTTTATTTACAACGGGGAGCCAGTGAGAGTTGTAAGAAAGGAAGTCGTCTCCGTCGGCACGCATTCTCACACAAAATTAAAATTCTACGTTCAGGGTTTGAGGGAAAAAGGAGAAAGGACAGTTATCCTGCAGCATTCTGACCGTGTTGATAAGATGGATATAATGAGGAAGCAGGGCCAGATAATCTCAAAATCGAACAGCAAAGTGCAGATAATGGACTCAGTAACTTATGAAACTTTGGACTCAAATGTTCCCCCTGAATTGGATGAAGAGCTAAACGAAGGAGATTATGTCACTTTCGTAGACTTAAACGGAAAAGTTGAAATAC
>JBBSWR010000312.1:0-2819 GCA_038046185.1 Nanobdellota archaeon | reverse complement strand
CATTTGAAATTATAGAAAAATGATCTAAGACATCATAAGAGAAAAAATAGGAAAAAAGGTAGAACCAAAGAAAAGATCTAGAGGCAAACCCAAAGATACAGGAATAGAGTAATTAGAAAAACGTCATAATCTGTCTTTATTATCTATAAAATCCAATAGCTCAATGATAGCTCAAATGGAGTACGTGATTTCAATAGCAAAAAGATACAATCATGCAAGAACTCACTATAAAGATCCTCGAAATCGTGGAGTAAAAGGTGCAAAACCTGTGCTTGGAATCTATTATCTTAATGAAGACATGAAACTGCGATTCAGAAAAATATCTTGGTTGATGATTCCGTATTATCGTGCTAGACTCTGGAAGAGAAGAAAATTTGTCTGTCTTGAATGTGGTTATACATTTGCAGGTCTTGTAAAAAAAGAGACAGATAGTATTGTTTGTCCTAATTGTGAGATTTGAGAATGAAAATCATTGTAGACATTCGTAAATCCTTAAGTTTTCAGATAAAATTCAGAATTATGGAAGAAATCATATTTGAACAAAATTCTCAGTTGATCTTTTTCATATATTTATTGAGCGGAATTGTAGGTACTGGCATCTCTGCTTATTTTTTTAAAATGTATAGGTTGTTTTCATCATCTTATATTTTTGGTCTTATGATTGGTTTTACTCTTATTGCATTTGGTGATTTTTTCTTTTCTGCAACGATTAATCTTGCTAATCAAAATGAGTTTTTTAATTTTCTCCAATGGGAAAAATTATTTATTATGTCTTATGGATACGCTTTTCTCGCATTAGTTTATTATTTCAATAAATCAACTGAAAAAAAAGCCTCACTTGTAATAAAATCTACGTTGTTATCCCTCATACCGATAATTTCTCTTTTATTGTTTATTACATCTCTTGAAAATGTTGAAATGCTTTCATTCCAACAACACAATGAATATTTCAGAATTGTTAATGTGATTTTTATCTCCTATGTTGTGTTTAAAACATTTGGCAATTCAGCAATTAGAAATACAAAAGAGTTGATCTTAATTCCATTAGGATTTGTAGTATTACTTTTATCACAATTTGTAAGATTTCTATTTACGATAGATCCTATCATCTTGACATTAGAACTATCTGGCATCTTGAAAATAATTGCACTTGCAATTATCCTTTTTACACTTACCAGAGATTCAATTAAAACAGAAAATATCGAGGTAAAATATGGCTAATAGTTTAGGGCAACAATCAAAGGAAAAAAGAAGCAAAATGGAGTTGTACTATGCTGTATTGCGTGCGATACAGGATGATTCCACTCATAACCACTCTGTAAAGCCTACACGAATCCAATTTTTAGTTGGTACTTCATACGACAAATTAACTGTATATCTTGATGAGTTGAAAGAAAAAAAACTTGTCAAGTTGGATCCAATAATTATAACAGAAAAAGGGAAAAAATTCATTCGTGAATATAATAAGATAAACGAGATGACGATAAAACTTGGATTGAAGTTTATTGGCTAATTAATTGAATTCTGCATATTTCATCGTTCTATTTTGGCAATTTTAGTCACTTTAACACTCATCTTGGTGAGTAACAAGTTATTTATGATACAAACAAAAGGTTTTATTTATCGTATGTTATTATTTTAGTACATTGCATATGTACAAGTTTGTTCCAAAAAATTCAATCCTTGTTTTTTCTATGATTTTACTTGCAATTGTAGTTACTCCATATTTGACTCAAAACGCATTTGCTGACACTATAGATATTTCAAGTTGGGTTGCAAATGATCCTGATGATGGTGATACTATTTATTCTGCAGGAGATACATTAACTCTTACATTCAGTGGTAACACAAATGCTACAAATAGTGGTACAATGACTCACGCTGAAATCATTGCTAATTTTACGTTTACAAATCCAAACATTGCCACTGGTGCTTCTTTTTCAGGATTATGGACTAGTTTATCCACATTACAAATCACTGTTAACACAGCTGGTACTGCCCCAACTATTGGTAGTACTACAGTTCAAGGAGCCCTTCCTGCTGATGGTAGAATTGGAACCGCGGCAGACGGTCAAAATAATGGTCTTGATGGTACTCACGGTTTAACTGCTACTGCTAGCTCTACATTAACTGGCGACTTTGGATTATTTGTAGCCGCAGCTGCAGTTTTTAGCACTGGTGGCTGTAGTGGCGATTGTGAAGAACCTACATTAGGTATCAATGATGATGGTAAAAGATTGGTGGATGGTGGATTTACTTATAATGGTAAATCCATAGATGTGGAACGATTCTTTACTCCTTATCCACTTGTAACTGTCCAAACAGGTAAAGAAAACACTGCAGAATTTAAAATATTTGATAACGGAGGTCCAGATAATATACGTCATTTTGAGTTGGCATTTGGTTTAGCTAATGGAGAATCTATTGGAACAAGTAAAGTGGTCATTAATTGGGACAAGTCATGGGATGGTATTGAAACAGTTACACTAGATGATCCAGAAAATATTTTGGAAAATGTCAAAGTAACTACTTCTGAAGGTTCTTGCTCGGATGATTCATTACAAAAGTGTCTTGTAGTACAAGTTGTGCATACTTTTAGAGCCCCACTTGATTTTAACATCCTTGGAACAAATGTCTGGGATGTGAGACGTAATGCATGGCAAAATTATTACAATCACGGAATTGAGATAGTTGGTGAATCACTAAACCCTCCAAAAGAGTATGATGGAATTAACAAAGGTCACATCTATCATTTGACTGAAGTCGGAAAGAATACCGCAGTTGATGAATTTGGTAATTCATGGTCATTCAAGTATGAT
>JBBSWR010000311.1:0-4177 GCA_038046185.1 Nanobdellota archaeon | reverse complement strand
CCTAAAGTTAAATTCTGGTACAAAATTGCCCATCTGCCGATGATTGAATAGTATCTGGAAATCACTAGGTTATTAAATCTCGATAGGTTAGTTTCCCTCATGAGACAGCCATTATGCCCTTATTTCGTAACATGCGCAGGATGCGATACGCAGCACCTGGAGTATGAGATTCAGCTGAAGAATAAAATAAAGAGCTTAAGCAGTTTTACTAATTTTCCCGCTGATAAAATTGAAGTGTTTCATGGCGAGGAATACCATTACAGGAACAGAATGGATTTTGTTTTTCAGTCCGACAGGTTGGGACTGAGGGCGAAAAGCAATAAGATTATGGATATTGAGAATTGCCCGATTTCAAACGACAAGCTGAATGAGCTTCTTTTGGAAACAAGAATATTTTTTAATAAAATCAAGTCTCACAGCCTGAGGCCAAACACTTTTCTTTATGCCGTCATAAGAACCCCTTCAATGGATTCCGGCATATCTTTTGCTGTAAATGACGGCTCTTCCGATAAAATCAAAGCCGTTTCACTTGTGAAAGAATTTTCAAAGAAAAGCAAGGCGGAGAATATTGTAATAGGGTATGCTGCCAATAATGAGGTTCTGACTGAAAAGTTTATGGTTGTCAAGGGAAACGAGCGCTTAAAAGAGAAATTTCTTGGAAAGGTTTTCTTTTTTCATTCCCAGGGATTCTTCCAGAACAATTCTGCTGTTGCGGAGAAGATGATTTCATATGTCAAAACAAAATTAAGCTCAAAGAAAGGATATTTGCTGGATTTGTACGGCGGAGTCGGGGTTTTTGGATTAAGCATGAACGAATTGTTTGATAAAGTTACGATTGTTGAATCTTTTCCCTTATCAGTAAAATGCGCAGAAGAGAATATTAAATTCAACCATATTGCAAATGCAGAAGCTGTTTGTTCCGATGCCAAGAATATTCATAAATTAAAATTGCTGAAGCCTTTGCACGTTATTACAGACCCTCCGCGAACCGGAATGGGGAATATTGCACTGCAGAAATTAATTGAATTAAAGCCCGAGACGATAATTTACATTTCCTGCAACCCGCTTAAGTTCAAGAAAGAGTTTATTAAATTTAATCGGAATGGTTATAAGATTAATTCAGTTGCGCTTTTTGACATGTTTCCGCAAACGAATCATATTGAAGCGGTGGTGGAGATGGTGAATCAAAAAGCCTAGATGTACAGTCAAGTAACAGCTATATCCATTAAAATTTCTTCATCAATCTTCCTTTGTGGCGGGCTTAAACGTTTTCTAATTATGTCTAAATACTTTTTTTCTTTTTCTATTCCAATAGAATTCCTTTCTAACATTTTGGCTGCAACAGAAGTAGTTCCAGAACCCAAAAACGGGTCTAAAACTGTGTCGCCTACATTAGTGCATGACAAGATTACTCTTCTTAATAACTCTAAAGGTTTTTGAGTTGGATGTTCTCCTGCCCATTTTTCTTTTCTTGGCGTTAATGGAATGCTCCAAACATTTCTTGTTTGTTTTCCCCTTGGATTTAGAGAATCTTCAATCAAGTTTTTAGTATCTTCATAATTAAACTTCCACTTCTGTCCATTTCCATTTTTTGAAGCCCAGATTAAATGTTCTGTGCTTTCTGTAAACATTCTGCAAGTAATGTTTGGTTGAGCATTTGGCTTAAACCAAACAATGCTGTTGTTAATTTTAATATCTTCTACATGCTGTAGAATAAATCCAACTTGGTATATATTATGAAATGAGCCACATACCCAAAGGCTCCCGCCATGCTTCAAAACTCTCAAACATTCCTTAATCCATTCTTGATTAAATTGAAAATAGTCATCTTTAGAAAATATGTCCCATTCTTCCTGCATTGTTACGTGTTTGCTGTATTTCCATCCTAAACCTTTTTTCTTGGACATATTATAAGGTGGATCAGCAAATACTAAATCTATGGATTCTGATTCTATTGTTGAGAGAACTTTAAAACAATCATCATTATAGATCTTGACGTATACATCCCGATTAGAATTTAAGTATCTAAATCTGAAATCCAATAAACGCATTGGATCTTAAAGTGTTTGATCAGGATCTATTTAAAGATATGTTACGGCAGGCGGTAACATAGAACAATGTTAAAAATTTTAAAGAACTTAATTATTATTTCAACTTATAGTACCCTCTTGATTTGAACTCAAGAATTCCCTTATCTCTTAATATCTGCAATTGTTGTCGTATTTTTGCCTTAATATGCGAATTATCGGGATGGAGTCGGGATAAATTATCTTCATAACCATATATTTCATCTGCAGAAAATTCTCTTTTATTTAGCTTCTCAATGCATAACAAAACATCAGATGTCCATGCCCTTTTTTCTGGTTTCTGTTCATTCAAGAAAAATAAATTTTTCCAGTTTTGTTGAACAGCGTGCTTTGAGATTACCTTAGAATCTTCAATTATTTTTATCTTGCCGAATAATGGCAATTTTGATAGCAGAATATTACAGCCTACCCAACCTGAACGCCTTGCATATTGTGAAAGTGGTTTGCGCTTTTCTATTATCGACTGTGAAAAGAAAAATTTTGGAACAAGCAGAAGGTTCATAATCTCCCAACTTTCATTTGAATAATTCATAAAAAAGAAGTTAGGATTTTGCTTTCGGATTATTGATTCAACCATGGGGCTAAATGCCCCATCCACAACCCTTGAGCTAAAATTTTTGGTTTGACTTTTAAGCTGAAAAGAATTGCCGCAATTTTGGCATAAGAAATCAGTAACTTTAGTATTGTTGGGATTTTTGTCTAATTCTTCGTTCAAGCATGATGGACAATACATTTCCTCCTGAAACCAACTTTCTGTAAGCACCCTTGCTATTTGTGAGTAGCTGTGGTATTTTTCAAAAACATCCTCTTTGTATATTGATAGATTCATTTTTTTAACCTATGTAGTTTTATATATTTATATCTATAAATCTTCCTAAAGTATATATAAATATTGTTTTCGATTCGTCGCTGTGAATACATTCTTTTTTTAAAGATATTAAAAATTTTATTTGGAAAGGAGATTAAATCAAGAAATTATAAACAATTAGCGGAAGCTCATTTTTAGTCAACGGCATGCAAGAAAGTATTGAAATATTTTTTAATGAACACTTTTTTATGCTAGATATATCCAATTACTTATGTCGTTGACTAAAACTACTCAAATTCAAAATTTCAGATAGCTTTATAAACCGTCCTCGTATCCCTAGCCCTATAACTTAGCCCGAGTTTGTGGAATGCGAGCTTTCTTCGAAAGCAGCTACCTGAGCGCATTTAGGGTTAGCGAATAGTTATTCGTTAATTTTACTAAATTCTCGCGGCTTAAAAATTTGAAGTAAAAAATGGCTGAAGAACAAAAACAGGAACTGAAATATTTTGTAAGGATTGCAAATACTGACCTTGACGGAAACAGAAATATAGTAACTTCTTTAATTAAAATAAAAGGAATAAATTTCATGATTTCAAATGCAATCTGCAACGCAGCAGGGATACAGAAAACAAAGAAAACAGGATACCTTTCAGATGATGATGTTGCTAAGATTGATGATGTGCTGAAAGACCCTTCAAAATTCAAGATTCCGTCATGGCTTTACAACAGAAAGAAAGACCCTGAAGACAACGTGGACAGGCACCTTCTCAGCACGAACTTATCATTCACGCAGGATAACGACATAAAAATGATGAAGAAAATCAAGTCCTACAAGGGGATAAGGCATTCATTAGGGCTGCCGGTAAGAGGGCAAAGAACAAGATCAAATTTCAGAAGGAATAAAGGGAAAGTAATGGGAGTCAAGAGAAAAAGCTCGGAAGCCAACAAGGCGGCTGCTAAAGCTTAATGGTGTAACAAATGGGAGATCCAAAAAAACAGAAGAAGAAATTTTCAACTCCAAATCATCCGTGGCAGAAGGAAAGGATTGAAGCAGAGAAAGAAATATTAAAGCAATACGGATTGAGAAGGAAGTATGAAATCTGGAAAATGGATTCCATGCTAAAAGATTTTCTGAACAGGGCAAAGACGCTGATTGCGCAGAGAAATCCGCAGTCAGAACTTGAAAAAAAGCAGCTGCTGCAAAGATTAAATTCGCTTGGATTATTAAAAAAAGATTCCAAAGTTGAAGATGTTTTGAATTTAACACTAAAAGATGTAATGG
>JBBSWR010000310.1:0-3386 GCA_038046185.1 Nanobdellota archaeon | reverse complement strand
CTTAAACTAAGATGTATTCCTACGAATTAAGGAAAAGTGTTGAGAAAATATTCTTTAAACTATCAAAAAGAAACCCAAAACAGCTTCTGATAATAGAAAATAAAATCCAGGAAATCAGGCAAAATCCACAGCACTATAATAATTTAAGAAAACCACTACATCATCTTAAAAGAATCCATATTGACAAAAGCTTTGTACTTGTCTTTTCTGTTGATGAAAATAAAAAGCACATAACAATTGAGGATTATGACCATCACGATAATATCTATTCAGGGTGATTTTTAATAGGGGGCGGGAACTCAACTCTGCGGACGCAATTTGCCAGAACTTACATAACTGGTAAAAAATATAGCATTGCAATCGCATAGGTAAATGCTCCAGATACCTTTTTAAAACTGTATTTTATACTATAAGGTATGGCAGAATTAACCTTTAAAGATCTAAGTTTTGAGAAGGAGAAAGATAAAATAAAAGTCAATTTCCTTAAAATTTTCTATGCTTATATTGACAATAAAAGCCTTGAAAAGATTGCGCCTTTTGAAGTGAGTAAAAATTCAATTACATTTAAAAATGTGTCAGAAAATAATGCGCGGAGAAAGTTTGAATTTTTGCTGGCAAACACCTTCAAGAGTCTTAAAAACAGATTAAACAATAAATCAACATATTACATCCACCAATCATCCGGAATTCCTTTGCTTGGTACAAACTATTTCGGATTAGTTGATCGTGGCTCGAATGTAATTGAAGTCAAGCCCATTACAAGCTGCAACATAAGCTGCATTTTCTGCTCTGTGGATGAAGGCCCAAAATCAAGGAGAAAAGTTGATTTTGTCATCGAGAAAGATTATCTTGTAGATGATTTTAGAAAAATTGTTGAATTTAAGAAAAACCAAAATATAGATGCCCACATAAACGCGCAAGGAGAACCAATTTTATACGCTGATATGGTTGAATTAGTCAGGGATATTATGTCAATTCCTGGCGTAAAAACCAGCTCAATTGATACAAACGGCCTGCTATTAACCAAACAATATGTGGATGAACTTGCAGAAGCAGGCCTGACAAGGATTAATTTATCCATCCATGCGATGGACCCGCAGAAAGCTAACCATTTAGCCGGCTATCCATATAACCTGAACAAAGTGCTGGAAATAGCAAGATACATTCCCAAAACTAAGATGGATTTAATCATAGTTCCTGTCTGGATGCCAGGTTATAACGACGAAGAGCTTCCTAAACTGGCTAAGTTCGCTGTTGAAATAGGCGCCGGCAAGAATTGCCCGCCCATAGGCATACAGAACATGCTAAATTACCGGTTTGGAAGAAATCCTGCTTCTGAAGTTTCCATGGACATTTTCTACAGCAAAATGAGAGAATTAGAGCAAAAACACGGCATAAAGCTTATTTTTGACAAGTATGCGTTTGATATTAAAGATTTGCCGGAGCTGCCAAAACCATTCAAGAAAGGCAATATTGTAGAAGCAGAAGTGGTTTTGCCGGGTAGATTAGGAAATGAAATGCTGGCAGTGGCCAAAGGCAGGCTGATTTCAGTGCCTGAATGCTTTAAGGAAATAGGCTCTAAAGTCAAATTGAAGATTAAAAGATCAAAGCATAATATATTTCTAGGAGAATTGTTGAATTAATTTACTAACAATTAGCTTCATACTTATCTCCTCTCAGTTAATTCCTTCTGAAATTCCTTTCTGATATCATCTATCTTTTTTTCATTAAGCCTGATTAAGATTGACTTGCATTTTACTAAAAACTCAGGAGCATTTTTTATCATCTTATCATATTGCTCGTCTGGAACCGCCCTATCAATGTAATATTGAGAGTCTATCCTTGCCTTTAGAGAATCTTCTGTGAAATCAGTATCTTCTTCGCTAAAAAATTCACTGAGAAATCTCTTCATAAATTCAATTGTGCAGGAATGAATTTCGCATTTTATGCCTATTTTTGTCAAAACTGAGTAAAGCGAGAAATAGAGAGTATAGTATGCAGTTGAGATTTTCCAATCTTTTATGACATTTACCCTCATTGACTCTAAGGCTTCTTCAGCTTTCTTGATATATGCTTCTGCGAGATCTGAATTGGGTTCAATTAAACTTAAACCTTCCTTCTTTCCTGCACACCACTTTATTTTATCCATTTTTTAGCACCTTTTGAATAAACTGCTCAATATTTATAAAAACTATATGGTTTTTTAATATTTCCTTTAATAGTATATCCTGACCTATATTTTTTTCAAATGTATCCAAGGGATAACACTTTACGCTTACCTCAACTCCTAAATTTATTGAAACTTTTTTGATTTCTTCCTTTTCATAGTTTCCTGCTACAAAAATATCTAAATCAGATTCTTTGTTGGATATTCCTTTTGCATAACTTCCAAAAATAATGCCAATCCCATCAATAAATGGGCTTATTTTTTCTATAGCTTCCTTCACTAGAGGATTGTTTCCCATAAATGCGATTGACTTATATTGTTCGGCAAATGCAAGGTACCTTTTGCTTAATTCACTTATTTTTAAATTATAAGATTTAATTTTACCCCTTACTTTTGATTCTAGGATTCCTTTATTCTCTAAATCTTCAAGAATTAGCTGTGCTGTTCGGGGGCTTATCTTAAGCAATTTCCCAGCTTCCCTTATATAATATTCCTTATCAAATCCATTCGTAAACAAAGAAATGATTTGCAAGCCGTT
The DNA here is from genome assembly GCA_038046185.1 of Nanobdellota archaeon. Classification (GTDB taxonomy): domain Archaea; phylum Nanobdellota; class Nanobdellia; order Woesearchaeales; family GW2011-AR4. Next base: position 681 of record JBBSWR010000310.1, on the reverse strand, counting down.
CTCAGTTATGTTTAGTTTATTATACATATGTATTATTTAAAATACAGCTACTATTTAAATCTTTTGCCCATTTAAGTTGTAGAGAACTTTGACAATCCGATAATTTTTCAAAATTCTCTGTGTCTTTTGATATACACTCATAACTATCTTTTTCACATAAGAGACAATACACCCTAGGACAACACCCCTCTCAGTTTCTAGCAATTAACGAGAAATCAATTGTATTTAACACCTACCCTACCCATACCAATGGACTCCAACTGGAAAAAAATCAACAAAAAAAGAAGAAAAAAAATAAATAAAGGGTTTAAACCCTTAAGCTGTTACCACTGGTACTACCGGTGCAGCAACCGTCAACTGGCTGTTCACTTTCTTGACAACTACTTTCAAGCCCTTTAACTGGCCCTTGTAGTCGGCATAGTTAGCTACAACCTGTGCAGCGTTTCTTGTGTCAAGTGCTGAGTAACCTGCTACTAGCATAGCCACATTTCCATTTGACTGCTCCCATAGCTCGACTCTACCTTCTCCAGGTGTGAATCCTGCCGTGCAATCAACCGGGTTGCCCAAGACTGTTGCAGCTGCTGCGTTAGCACATGGTCCTCCTACGAGGATTGTGTTTTGTGCTCTCACATCAGATACTTCAGACGCTAGCTTCGCAGCTCCTACTTGGATTCTTTGTAT
>JBBSWR010000309.1:0-1927 GCA_038046185.1 Nanobdellota archaeon | reverse complement strand
AGGGGAATATGAAAACTTTTAATACAATTAATCCTGCAACGGAGGGAGTTCTGCATGAATATAATCTGATGTCAAAAGAAGAAGCCCTAAATATTGCTGAAAAATCAAACAGAGCCTTCAATGAATGGAAAAATCTAACTATCCCTGAAAGGGGAAATTACTTCAAAAAGCTTGCGCAAGTGCTGAGGGATAACAAGCAGCAGTATGCTGAAATTATGACAAAAGAGATGGGAAAGCCCATAACGGAATCTTTGTCAGAAGTTGAAAAATGCGCTCACCTTGCAGAAGTTTTGATTGAAAATGCGGAAAAATGGCTTGCAGAAGAAGAAATAAACGCCGATGGTAAAAAACATTTAATAATTTTTGAGCCGCTTGGGCCAATTTATATAATCATGCCATGGAATTTTCCGTTCTGGCAGGCGCTCAAAGTCGGATTGCCGCCAATAATTGCAGGCAATACAGTAATCCTAAAACATGCAGGTAATGTGACCGGAAGCGCTTTGAAAATTGAAGAAGCGTTCAGGAAAGCCGGATTTCCGGAAGATGTTTTCAGGGCAATAATTGTGGATTATGGGGCAAGTTCAGAAATTATAGCAAGCAATTATGTCAAGGCATGCTCTTTCACGGGCTCTGTAAGAGCCGGATCCGATGTTGCCAAGATAGCAGGCTCACATGCAAAAAAAATAGTTTTAGAGCTTGGAGGATCTGACTCTTTTATTGTATTGGAAGATGCTGACATAGAATCTGCCGCCAAAGGTGCCGTGCTTGGCAGGACATTAAACGCCGGGCAAGTGTGCATAGGATCCAAAAGAATTATAGTGCACGAGAAAATTGCTGAAGAATTTGTCAAAAAATTTTCAGAAAAGATGAAACAATTGGCTGTAGGCGACCCGTTAAACCCAAAAACGCAAATTGGGCCTCTTGTAAATCAAAAAGCCGCCCAAGACATGGAAAATTTTGTCAAAGACGCTGTGGGCAAAGGCGCGGTCATAAGTGCGGGAGGTAAAAAAATACAATCAAAAGGATATTACTTTGAGCCTACAGTATTGACTAATGTCAGTGAAGGTATGGATGTTGCCTGCCACGAAGTTTTTGGGCCCGTAGCTCCTGTGATAATCGCTAAAAATGATGAAGAAGCAATAAGAATGGCGAACGATTCTGAATTTGGGCTGAGCGCTTCTTTGTGGACAAATGACCTTGCAAAAGGCGAAAGGCTTGCAAGAAGGCTGGAAACCGGCTCAGTATTCATCAACAGCATCTCAAAATCGCATGCCCTTCTGCCGATAGGCGGAATAAAAAAAAGCGGATTCGGAAGGGAATTGTCCCATTATGGAATAAAAGAGTTTGTCAATGTTAAAACGATTAATTTATATGAGCATAAGAAATAAAATTATTATGGAAAGAACGAATATTCCAATAATCAAACCCTACAGGAATAAATATGTTTTGAAAACAAAAAGAGATTTAGAGATTTTAAATTTATGCAAGAACATTTTGAAATTTAATTTGTCAAAAACTGACAGAGATTTAATAAACTTAATAAAAACCCAATTAGAAAATGACTGGAGAAAATATTTATTAATAAAATTAAATAAACTTTCAAAAAAATATAAACGATAGTTCAAAATAAAAATTCAAAAAATGAAAGCAAGCGATTTATTTGTCAAATGCCTCGAGAATGAGGGAGTGGAATATATTTTTGGAATTCCGGGTGAAGAGAATGAAGATATCATGCTGTCTTTGATTGGCTCTAAAATTAAATTCATTGTAACACGGCATGAGCAGGGCGCTGCGTTTATGGCAGCGGTGTATGGAAGACTGACCGGAAAGGCAGGCGTTTGTTTGTCGACTCTCGGGCCGGGCGCGATGAATCTGACTACCGGATTGGCGGACGCGCATTTGGGAAACATGCCTGTTGTGGCAATAA
>JBBSWR010000308.1:0-10253 GCA_038046185.1 Nanobdellota archaeon | reverse complement strand
CTGCTGTCGCAGGAGACAAAGCTTTCAAATGGGAAGAGCAGTTTAAAGAGATAATGGCTAATGGCGGGTTTGATGTGGTGATTGGTAATCCGCCGTATGTTAATAATCGGAATTTGCCAGAAAAAGACAAGCTTTTCTTAGAAAAAAATTTCTCAACAGCATATCAACAATATGATTTATATGTTTTGTTCTACGAATTAGCCTTTAGATTAGTAAAAGAAGGGGGATTTATTGGATTAATCACTCCGAACAAATTTGCTGTTACTAATTATGGGCTGCCTCTTAGAAAGTTTTTGCTTGAATATAAGATATTGAAGGTAGTTGATGTTTCTCAATTGGGTGTTTTTGGTGATGTCTCAACTTATCCTTACATAGTTATTCTGCAGAAAAGCAAAGAAAATAAAAATAATCAAATAAGAATCTCTTTTCCAGATACAACAAATTTAACTAACCTTCCAACAGTTAAGAAAGAACAGTCAAAATTATCGGCAGATGAACCATTCCTTTTTAGTCAAAATCCTTTAGAAACAAATTTATTAGGTAAAATAAACGGTGAGTGTCTTATTGAGATTTATCGTGCAAAACCTACTACTAAAAGTATTTCTAATAAAGGGGAGGGATATGTGGTTACGAATAAAAGCATAGAAAAATATTCTTTGAATCTAGGAACAGATAAAATAGCTAAAAAGAAAGAATGGCTTATTGATACTCCTGCAATCATAATGAAAAAAATATGTTTCACACCTACTGCAACTTTATTAGAAGATACCAATTGCATCCCAGTTAATACAGTTTATGTTGTCCATCCTAAAGACGATAAGATAGATATTACTTATCTATTGGGTATTTTAAATTCTAAATTAATGGGATATTATACTCGAAAAAAATATGGAACTACTGCTATGAGGGGTGGTTTTATTGAATTAAGAACTTTTGAAATAAGAAAGTTACCAATCAAACATGTTTTAGATTCTGAACAAAAAGATTTATCAAATCTTATAATAAAAATACTAAAGCTAAAGAAGCAGTTTAATGAACTTAAAGACAAGCAAACTGACCAAAAAGCCCAATTAGAAAAAGAAATCCAGAAATTAGATGCTGAAATTGATGAAGAAGTCTATAAATTATACGGCATCACCGAAGAAGAAAAGAAAATAATTGAGGATAACTTGAAATGGCACAAATAATCCAGCTAAAAATAACATTGGAAGGAATTTTTCCTAAGATTTGGCGCAGGTTCTTGGTCAAGGACAACATTACTTTCCAGAAGCTGCATGATATTATCCAAATTGTTATGGGATGGGGCAACTATCATCTTTATGGCTTTTATGTTGACAAGGAAAAGATTGGCTTGCCTGACCCTCATTTTGATAATGAACAGCTAAACGCTAAGAAAATTAAAATTAAAGATAAGCTATCAGTAAAGCAGAAGTTTGGCTATGTATATGACTTCGGCGACAATTGGGAGCATATGCTGACTGTTGAAAAGATTTTAGATGATAAAGAGACAGCTATTCCAGTCTGTTTGGAAGGTGAGCGTGCCGGTCCTCCTGAAGATTGCGGAAGCTATCCCGGATATTATGAATTAATGAATATTAGGGGGAATAAAAAACATCCTGAATATAAAGAAAGAATAGTAGAATGGCTTGGCGAGGATTTTGATTTTGAAAAATTTAATCTTAATGAAATCAATAAAGAACTGCTGATACAAAATACCAAGATTGATGGCAGAACAAGATACTGGGTGCCAAAATGATTAAAGATTCAGGCGAAATCGTTTGGATAATTTTAAATACCGTCAAAAATCTAAAAGTCGGAAAATACAAGCTGACAGAATTCCTGAAAGGCTCGAAATCAAAGCATGTTGCCAATTTAAGTAGCCAGCAGGGTTATGGGGGCTTGCTTTGGTATGATATTGCAACAATTATTGTATTTACGGAACAGCTTGAGCAAATGGGACTCATTACAAGAATTAGACATGCTATTGATGATTATTATTCCATTCTTAAATTGACTGATGCTGGGGAAAAGGTTCTCAAGGAAAAAATAAAGATTCAACTCCAAATAATAAATCAGGAAAAACGGATTAGGGTTGGGGACTCGGAAAAGGCGACATTTGATTTGCTAAAAGCTGGAAAAACCATTGATGAAATAGCAAAATCAAGAGATTTGGCGATATCAACCATTTACGACCATCTGCACAGGCTCGTTGCGAATAGCTATCTGTCGAGTTCAGAATTTGTGCCTCAAGAAGTAATTAGCCGAATACTCGAAGCAAAAAGAAAGCTGCCAAATGCCAAAAAACTGAAAGAAATAAAGGAAATTCTGCCGGAGGACATAGATTATAACCAGATAAGGTGTGTCTTGGCGGACAAAACTAATCTAATCGAAAGCAAGCCAAGAATAGTAGAAGAAAAGGGCATCATTGAGGAATCTTTAAAATGACAGAAGGATTTCCTTTAATCTACCATCAAGGAGTAAGAGATACCTATCTATCTTTTATTTTAGAAAATTTTCAACTAATCACTTCATTAACAGATGATTATGAAAAGCTGGATGCAAAAACAGCCCTCTACAAAAAAAGAGCAAAATCTCTCCAAATTAAAAGTTTATTGGGAATAAATTCAGAGCATTTAATTAAGATTGTTCTTTTAAAAAGAGGATATGTGATAAATAATATAATTAATGAAAATGCTAAATTTAATTCTTTTTTTATGCAAGAAATAGAAGATTATAATAAAAATAGACCCAATCAAGAGAAACTTGATGGTCTTCTTCAAAAATCTTTATCTCAAATAAAAGAATTTAGTGAAAAATTAATAAAATTTGACAAATGTATTAAAAACTTTAAAAACTCAAATCCCAAAGATTACTTTAAAAACATTAAAAGAGCTAATTTAAACCCCCATCCTAATTCAGATGACTATAAATATCTTGGAGAATTTGAATTTATAGATTCAGATAACGCTTTAAATGTAATTCAAAAAATGAGAAATTCTTATGTTCATAAAGCCGAAGGAAATTATGAAAAAAATATTATTGTCCCTTATTTGCTTAATTTTCTGGTTTTTATTGCAAAAAAAGAATTTCCAGAATGTTTTAATAGTATAGAAAAATTTGGTAATGAACAAACAAAAAATTTTTCCCCATAAAAATGGAAAAAAGAAAATCATTGATGAAAGCCCGAAATGAAAGAAATTAAGCTATTTCCGGGAAAACACTGTTGCGGGAAAAAGTTTGATATGAGAATAATTGATGCTAAAGATGATAATAATGAATCTGCAGCATGGATTGTCTATGGCGTATGCAAGAAATGTAATATTGTTATGGTAAGCAATATGTTCTTGCAGCCAGAAAAACCTCAAATAGAGGTTGATTTTATAGTGGATTATGGCAAGAAATCCGGAAAAGGCACAGAATGGAAATAAAATGACCAAAGAAAAATCATTAATTGTCTTCCAAGACAAAAAAATAAGGAGAGTCTGGCATGATGAGGAATGGTACTTCTCCGTATCGGACATTATAGCAGTTCTTACAGACAGCAAGGATGAACTAGCCTACTGGCGAAAGCTAAAAGAGAGAGAACCGCAACTCGTGACAATTTGTCACGGTTTGAAATTGCAGGCAAAAGACGGCAAAATGAGGTATGCCGATTGCGTAAACACAAAAAACGCATTCAGGCTTATACAATCAATCCCATCCCAAAAGGCAGAGCCATTTAAGCAATGGCTGGCTAAAGTGGGTTATGAAAGAATACAGGAAATAGAAAACCCAGAGCTTGCTCAGGATAGGGTTAAGGAGTATTATGAGCTAAAAGGCTATCCTAAAGACTGGATTGACAAGAGATTAAGGGGCATTGCAATAAGGCAGGATTTAACAGATGAATGGAAAACAAGGGGAATTAAAAAGGAGGAAGATTTTGCTATCCTTACAAATGAAATTTCAAAAGCTACTTTTAACAAGACTGTTCAGGAATATATACAATTTAAGGGATTGAAGAAAAAGAGCCAGAATTTAAGGGATCACATGACGGACTGGGAATTGATTCTTACTATGGTAGGTGAAAAGGCAACCACTGACATAACTATATCCAAGGATTCTGAAGGTTTTGAAGAATGCAAAGAATCAGCAGTAGAAGGCGGGACTATTGCGAAAAACACAAGAAAAGAGTTAGAGCAAAAAATAGGCAAGTCTATTGTCTCAAAAGAAAATTACCTGCATTTAACACAAAAGAAGAAACAAAGGCAATTGCCACAGGAAAAATAGAATGGTTACTCTTGCACAAACACAAGAAGGAGACGACGGGCTTCATCCCACAGATAAATCAGTGGGTATTCGCCCTACGATTTTATCAGATTAATATGCGAAAGATAAAAGTCTGCGCTGTTCAATTTAGAATTTACAATGATTTCAATAAGAATATTTCCAGAGTTGAGCAGTTTTTCAAGAAGGCTAACAGGAATAACTGCCATATAATCTGTTTTCCAGAATCTTTTCTTACAGCTGGAATTCAGAAGGAAAAATATAATCCTGAACTTCCAGCTCAATCCAAGAAATTATTTTCAAAACTATCGGAAAAATACTGCTTATTCTCAATTATGGGCAGCATGAAAGAAAAAATAGGAAATAATTTTTATAATATCAGTTACTTATTTGATGACAAAGGAAAAATTTTGAGTAATTATAAAAAGAACCATTTAACCAAAAACGAGCAAAAATACCTTACTCCTGACAATGACGTAAAAGTTTTCAAAACGAAAATTGGGAATATCGGAATACAGATTTGCAGGGACTTATTGTATCCGGAGATGACTAGGAAACTGATGCTAAAAGGGGCTGAAATTGTATTCTGCCCGTCTTTCTGGTGCTCTAAATCATCACAATATTCTGATATTTATAATTACAGATATTTCAAAAGTAAAACTCCTGATGAAGTTACCCCCTTGGCTTCTGCAAGGGCAATAGAAAGTGAAGTTGTTTTCGTTTATGTTAATGCCGCCGGAACTTTTAATCATAACGGCTCAAAAAATCTTCTTCTTGGTAAGACGCAGATTGCACTGCCCTTTTACGGCACAACTGATGCCCTAAACCACAACAAAGAGTCTGTTTTGATGACAGAAGTTGATTTGGGCATGGTTAAAGATGCAAAGAGAGTGTACAGAATTGAAACTGACTTAAAGGATTATTACAGAAATTAACTGAAAGATTTAAATAGTTTGTTTGATTGTTCTTGATTAATGAAATCAAAGCTATTTATCAGAGATTCAGTGTTTCTGCAAAGCTTCAGGATTGTTAAATCAAACCCAGGCATATCCGGAATGATTGTTCTGTTTGATTTGATGTTTTTGGTTTCTTTTTTGACCATGCAAAAACTGTCTGGTTATTCTGCGCTAGCTATTGTTCCGTATGTTAATATTAATCCATTGCTGCTTTTGCTTGTACTGTCATCTATTTATTATCTTATCGTGCTTTTTGTTTATTCTATTTTCAAATTCAGCGTGCTTGGATTCATAAAGTCATTATTTGCTAAATCTAGGTCCTCGTTTAGTGAATTCTGGAAATTTTATATGCTTAACCTTACAATTGCACTTATATTTTTGGCTGTAATGCTCGTGCTTGATTACATTTTGGCAAATTTGAAGCCTGATTTTGCCCCTTACGTTTTTATTGTTATGGCAGTCCCTTATGCCCTGATATTATATGCAGCCGTTAATATTTCCCAATCATTGTTTTTCCACGGCAACCCTTTAGTAGCTTCCCTAAAAAAGGGATTTGCAATTACATTTACTGAGATGAAAAGATACAGGGAAACGGTGCTTGTCATGATAATATCTGCTGCCGCATTATGGATTATTTTTCTGGGCATTGGGTACCTTATACAAGTTTTCACATCAGCCAGCTACACGCTATATCTAAACTCTTATTCAGTTTTTGGAGAAGCCTTAAAATGGGCAATAAGCCTTGTTTTTTACTTTTTGATTTTTATAAACAGAATTTCGTTTTACAAAATTACACAAGATAATCCTTGACTAGCTAAAAATGTTTTTACAAAACCTAAATCCGGTTCTCCTGCAGCTTGGGCCTCTGCAGATAAGGTACTACGGCTTGTTTTATGCCCTTGGCTTTGTGATTGCCTATTTTTTAATATATTATTTGGCAAAGAGAAAAGCACTCCCTGTCACAAAAGATGATGTTGCTGATTTGATACTTTACCTGCTTGTCGGAGTTGTCGCCGGCTCAAGAATTATTTATGTTATCTTCTATAACTTCTTTTATTATATTAAAAACCCATTTGAAATAATTGCCGTCTGGCACGGCGGCCTGAGCTTTCACGGCGGTCTGATTGGAGCGATATTGGCAACGTATTTGTTTTGCAGGAAGAAAAAAATTAATTTTTATGATATTGCGGACATTGCGGTCATTCCTGTTGCGTTGGCTTTGGCCTTGGGAAGAATCGGGAATTTTATCAATGCTGAGCTGTACGGCAGGATTACAGGCGTTTCATGGTGCGTTGATTATTCAAAAAACCAGTATGCTGCAAATCTTCCGGACGGATGCAGGCACCCTTCGCAGATTTATGAGTCGCTGAAGAATTTTTTTATTTTTGCAGTTTTGTGGCTTGTCAAAGACAAGAAACTGCCGAAAGGTCTTATGTTCTGGACGTTTGTAACACTGTACGGGCTGCTGAGGACTTTTGTGGAGTTTTTCAGGGCGCCTGACGAGCAGATTGGATTTATATTTAATTACTTTACAATGGGGCAATTATTGAGTTTCCCATTGTTTTTATTGGGCAGTTATATGATGCTGAATCTGTACAGAAAAAATAAAAATTGATTAGAAATATCCAGGCGATGTTATTAAATGCAGGCTTTAAACACCTGAGGAATATTTCCCGGTACAAATGCGGCATTGGCTTTCTTGCGGCAGAAAAATAATTATTCTCCCAGCCCAAAAGAATTAGTAAAATCAATAATCATCTGGTATTTGTTAAGGTAATCAAAACCTTTCTGAGTTAAAGAATAAGTTTTACTGTTTTTAGTGTCTTTTTCTAAAACAAATCCCTTCTGTATCAATTCATTCATGTATTCCTGAAACATTTGGTTGGACAAATTTGATTTATAGAGAACATTAGTCGGCTTTATTTTGCCATTTTTTTCCTTTATGACACTTAGAATGTCATAAATAATTTGCAGCCTGCCTCTTTTTTTGCTCATTTTCTTCTTATTACACTTATCAAATTTATTAAAATCAGCACATAAGCGACAAACTCAAGCAGATGGCCCGCTACATAGAATGCGCCATGATTAATGGAAAATATAAAATGTATTTTTGCGAACAGCAAAAACAAGAAACCAATGAAAACTATCAGTGCATTTGCTTTCCTGCTTTGCAGATAGTTTCTAAGATAGAAAAATGAAATGTAAATTAAAAGGATGGATGAAATTATATAAAAGAAATATAATTTGGCTGAGCTGGCCAGGAGAGTGCCTATTGCTATTGCAGCAAATAAAAAGTATGCCTTCAAATTTTTTATTCTTAATGTCATGTAGGCAAGCGTCACAAGCCCGACCGTGAAAAGGAGCATTTGCGCATATATTCCTGCAATATTTAATGTATACGCCAGGGACATTGTTTGCGTGTTGCACCCATCTGCCATCGAATAGCTTGATGCAAAATTTAAAACGGATTGTATAAAGTAAGATGCTGAAATCATCAGGAAAGAAATTCCAAACAGCTTTGACTGCCTTTGGCCCGATATTTGGTAAATCTTCAATGCATAGGCGCCGACAAGAAGAGTTATTGCAAAAAACAGCATCTCGAGCAGAACATTGTACCCAAAAAACCAGTGCGGCACTATGGCGTAGTTCATCATGCTTCTCGCTCTTGATTTGCCCTTTTTAAACTTTATGCAGGATAAATCAGGATTTTTCCTTAAGAAGCGATTTATAAGTGCTATGCCTGATGAACTTATTTCGGAGGAGGTAATCATGAATAAACAGGGAAAAAAGTCAAATTGGATTCTGATTGCAGTTGCTGCCGCAGCCTTGCTTTCTTTGGTGGCGGTTGCCTATGCGCAGGAAAGCGGCAAGAGCCACATGTCGAGTAATAATATGGCTGATATGATGGGCGGCAAAGGAATGGGTGAAATGCATAATCAGATGACAAAGAATCTTGACCCAAATATGAGAGAACAGGCGGACAGGATGCACGAATCATGTAAGAAAGAAATGGAAGAAGATAAAGAAAATGCCTCAGATGAACCGGAAATGGGCATGATGTAAAGCACATAACCTTGCTTTTAATTTGGCAAAATGGAAAATGAGGCATTTGGATGGGCATTGGGGGCAATAATCCTGCTGCTGTTGGGCGGCATATTTATTGGCCACGGCAGCATGGGGTTTGGCATGAATATAGGCTTTTTGGCTATGGCAGTTTTTTGGCTCGCAGTCATATGGTTTGTAGCTAAGGCAATTACGGAAAGAAAAGATGACCCTAAAGATATCTTGAAAAAAAGATATGCAAAAGGCGAAATAAGCAAAAGGGAATTTAAGCGGATTAAAGGCAATATAGGCACGTCAAAGCAATGAATACTAAAGAAATTTTTGAAAAGATAAAGCACAACCATTACGTTATGATATTTATTTGCATAATGCCTATACTAATCCTGTCTGTTGGCAGTTATGTGTTTGGGTGGGAAAGCAATAATCTGCTCATATTTGCTTTTCTCGCGGCGTGCATGTTTGGGCACATGTTCATGATGCATAATCATAAAGAGCATTAAAATTCAGGAGGCAAAAACATGGGAAAGGGAAAATCAAAAGGATGCTGTTAGCATAATTTGAATTTTTATTTTTTATTAATATAAAATTCAGAGGGGACAAGAAAAAATGAATTCGCAGAAAAGAAACATCATTATAGCAGCTTCGATTTTGATAATTTTTGTTGTGAGTATTTTTGGTTATGGCATTATAAACAGAGGCTCAAGCAAAAACAGCATGGGCGCAAAGAAAATGCCGACCGGAAATCTTCTTAGCCTGTCTGAATATCCTGATGATTTAAGCTCAATGTTTCTGTGCCCGTGCTGCGGCCAGGTTCTTGACAGAAAAAATATCTGCTGCGGCATGGCCTCTGATATGATGAAATACATTGATTCATTGACTGCGTCAGGCATTTCAAAAGACGAAGTTATAATGAAGACTGTAGAGAAATACGGCATAAACTCAGTTGTTGAATCGAAAAGGGCAGCGATACAGGCAGCGCTTGAGAAGCGAAATCCTTCTGCATTTCCGGAAGGAAAACTTCTGTTCTCGAATGCCATAGGCCAAAAGGCCCCAGATTTCACGCTTGAAAGCATTGACGGGAAAAATGTAAAATTAAGCGACTACAAAGGAAAAAATGTTGTATTGTTTTTTAACGAGGGCAGCATGTGTTATCCGTCCTGCTGGAACCAGATAGCTGAGTTTGGAAATGATGAACGATTCAACAATGACAATACAGTTGTGTTCTCCATCACACCGGACCAGATAGATGAATGGCAGAAAATTGTTCAGAAAGTGCCTAAACTTGCAAATTCAAAAATTTTGTTTGATTCGGCAAGAGCAGTGTCATCAGCTTATGATGTCTTAAACCTTCCGTCATCAATGCATAAAGGAGCATACCCGGGCCATACTTATTTTATAATTGACAAGGATATGGTTGTGCGCTATGTTCTCGATGACCCAAGAATGGGGATAAACAATGACCAGATTGCCGGTGAGCTAAGCAAGATTTCTGCGAGCGGGTGATTAATATATGGAAGTTTTAATAGCCGCATCTTTAATATCGGCTTTTATTGCCGGCATTGCTGCCTTGTTTGCGCCATGCTGCATAACCGTGCTTTTGCCCTCTTATCTCGGCTCGATTTTCAGGCAGAAAAGGACAATTGTTGCAATGACGTTTGTATTTTTCCTTGGGATATTGACAGTATTTCTGCCTCTTGGGCTTGGAATGGCATGGCTTGGCCAGGCGCTCAGCCAGTACCATGATACAATATATACAATAGGGGGAATATTTTTGCTGCTGCTCGGAGCATCAATACTAGTTGGCATTCATTTTTCAATGCCTTTCTCTATACACCCTACAAACAAGATAACCGGAGCAGGCTCTGTTTATGTTTTGGGAATATTTTCGGCGTTTGCAACGCTTTGCTGCGCGCCAGTTCTTGCAGGAGCGCTTGCGCTTTCAGTGCTTCCCGGCTCGATATTCTGGGGAGG
>JBBSWR010000307.1:0-7975 GCA_038046185.1 Nanobdellota archaeon | reverse complement strand
CCAAGGAAAGCCAGAAAATTTTGGTTTATCTCGAGCGCAAGAAGTTCAACAAAAATTATACAATTGTTGAAGGGATTGACGCAAAGGAAATAGACCTCAAGGATTTGGCAAAAAGGCTTAAGTCAAAGCTTGCGTGCGGCGGTACCATCAAGGGTGGTAAAATCGAGCTGCAGGGCGAGCAAAGGCAGAGAACCAAGAGAATCTTGGTTGAATATGGTTTTGCGCCAACCAGCGTTGAACTGAGATAGAGATTGTAAATAACAGCCTGGCATAAGGCGTTAGGCTTTGTAATATCCTTAATAAAATCAAAATGACAAAAACAGAATCAAGAAACATCGGAATTGCTTTGGAAGCCCCAAAGCAGAAGTGCGTTGACATCAACTGCCCTTTCCACGGCAAGCTCAGCGTCAGGGGGCGCCGGTTTACAGGTACAGTCATCTCTGCAAAAATGAGAAAGACGGCAGTCATCGAATTCGAGAGGCTGAATTTTTTGAAAAAATACGAGAGATATGAAAAGCGAAGAACAAGATTAAAAGTTCACAATCCAGAATGCATCAATGCAAAAGACGGCGACATTGTGGATGTTATAGAATGCAGGCCCCTGAGCAAGACAAAGAACTTTGTAATAATAAAGAATCTCGGCCAGGAAAAAGGATTCAAAGGAAGAATGGAAGCAAGAGAGGCATCAAAAGTCACCAAGCCGGTCAAGGAAGAGCCGAAAGCAGAGGAGGGAAAGTAAATGCAGGCATTAAAATCAAATGTTACAAGGGCACTGCCGGTTTACAGCGAAGTTGAAACCTGCGATAATTCAGGCGCAAAACGAATCAAAATTTTCACGGTTGTAGGCTTGAAAACCGTCAAGGGAAGAATAGGGAGCTGCGGTGTAGGCGATTTGGTCCAAGCTGCAGTTAAAAGCGGAAAGCCCGATATGAGAAAAACGGTTGTTTATGCAGTCATCGTGAGGCAGAAAAAAGAATACCGCAGGGCAGACGGCATGAGAATCAAATTCGAAGATAATGCGGCAGTTGTTTTGAAAGATGATAAAGGAAACCCGAAAGGGACAATATTCAAAGGCGCAATCGCAAAAGAAGCATGCGAGAGATGGCCGGGAATAGCAAAAATAGCAAGCATAGTCGTTTAAAATATTATTTACTAAAATGAAAAAATTTTCAGTCGAGTGGAAAAGCAGCACCAAGCCTGGCAAACAGAGAAAGTACAGGTTTAACGCTCCTCTTCACATAAAGCAAAAATTTGTCAGCGCCCATCTTTCAAAAGATTTGAGGCAAAAACTCAAAAAAAGAAATGTTGATTTAAGAAAAGGCGACAAGGTAAAAGTAATGCGAGGCCAGTTCAAAAAGCACGAAGGAAAAGTAGACAGAGTAGACTTGAAGAAATCCCTTATTTTTGTAAGCGGAGTTGAATCTACAAAAAGAGACGGCACAAAAAGGCCGCTCGCGCTGAACCCGTCGAATTTAATGATTACAGAATTAAACATGGAAGATAAACAGCGCCAGAAAATTATGGAGAGAAAATAAAATGGGAAAGGATCATTTGGCAAGGCTTGCGGCGCCTAAGACATGGCATATTGACAGGAAGAGCACTACATTCATCACGAAGCCGGTGCCAGGCCCCCACGGGCTGCAGTCAGGAATGCCTGTTAATGTAATTTTGAAGGAAATTTTGAAATATGCATCAACAACCAAAGAAGTCAAAAAAATCCTCAACACAAATGAAGTAAAAGTTGACGGCAAGGCAAGAAAGGATTTCAGGTTTCCGGTCGGGCTTTTTGATACGCTTGAATTTCCGAACATAAGCGAGCAGTTTAGAATCATACTGAACAAAGGGGGCAGGCTAGAACTGATTAAAATAAAAAAAGAAGAAGCTTCACTGAAGCCTTGCAAAATAGTCGGCAAAACAATGGTAAAAGGGAAGCTTCAGCTCAATTTATACGATGGTAAAAATATACTTGCAGGCGCCGGAAATTACAAAGTTGGTGATTCAGTCTTATTGTCCTTGCCTGACCAGAAAATCAGCAAGCACCTCAAGCTCGACAAGAAATCTTCAATATTCCTGGTTGGCGGAAAGCACGCAGGCGAGATTGGAAACATTGAAGACATCAAAGAGAACAAGATAATCTACAAAGACTCAGGCGGAAATCTTGTTGAAACATTGAAGAAATACGCTTTTGTTGTCGGAGATTCAAAACCGCTTATAACTTTATTATAATAAAATGAACGCAATGAGATCAATCAAAATTGAAAAAGTAACTTTAAACATCGGCGCTGGTAAAGACCAGTCTAAGCTGGAGAAAGGGCTGATACTATTAAATGCAATTGCGCAGGCAACTCCTGTAAAGACAATAACCAACAAGAGGATTCAGGAATGGGGCTTAAGGCCGGGACTGCCAATCGGATGCAAGCTTACTTTGAGAAAAGAAAAGGCAATCAAGATACTTCCGAGGCTGCTTGAGGCAATCGAGCATAAGCTTGCTGCAAGGCAGTTTGACGAGAACGGAAATGTTGCATTTGGCATTCATGAATACATAGAAATTCCAGGAGTCAAATATGACCCTAAAATAGGGATCATGGGGCTTGAAGTGTGCGTAACTCTTGAAAGGCCGGGCTACAGAATAAAGAGGAGAAGGCTGATGGCAAGAAAAATCCCAACAAGGCACAGAATCAAGAAGGAAGAGGCAATCGAGTTCATGACAAAAAATTTCAATATATCACTGGAGGAAGAATAAGAATGACATATAGCGATTACCGCAAAGCTTTCAAGCAGCTCAAAGCGAAGCCAATCAAGCTGCAAAAATACATCAAGAATAATGCTCCAAAGCCAAGAAAACACGGGCGATTCACAACAAAATGCAGAAGATGCGGAAGGCCTGGAGGCCACATCGGAAAATATGGTCTTGAATTATGCAGGACCTGTTTCAGGGAAGTCGCAACTTTATTAGGATTCAAAAAATACAGTTAAAGGTGTAAAATGTTAAATGATCCACTGGCAGACGCAATGTCATTGATTTTGAACAACGAAGTAATCGGAAAATCAGACTGCTTGCTAAAGCCATCTTCAAAACTGATGAAAGAAGTGCTGAAAGTCATGAAAGATAACGATTACATTGCTGACTTCAAGGAAGTTGAAGATGGAAGGGGAAATTATATTTTATTAACTTTAAACGGCGGCATCAACAAATGCGGAGTCATAAAGCCAAGATACAGCGTCAAGAATAATGAATTTGAGAAGTTCGAAAGAAGATTTTTGCCTGCAAAGGATTTTGGAATTTTGTTTGTTTCAACTCCCAAAGGAGTCATGACGCACTATGATGCCAAATCAAAAAAGCTTGGAGGAAAATTGCTAGCTTACTGCTACTAAAATTAAAATGGCTGAATCAAAAAGAAACAGAAAAAGGAAATTGAAGATAAGCAGTGAAGTGGAACTGCCTAAAGGAGTTACTGCAGATTTTGACGGTCAGAAGCTGACAATCAGGGGCCCAAAAGGCGAAGTGCAAAGGCTGATGGGCAAGCAGATAACGGCAAAAGTTGAAGGTAATAAAATAATTTTTGAATCAGGAAGGGACACAAAAGATAACAAATCAGTGCTCGGCTCACTGACAGCCCACGTAAGGAATATTGTCAGGGGAGTTGTTGAAAATCACAATTACACGTTAAAGATATGCTCTGGTCATTTCCCGATGACTGTTACAGTATCCGACAATAAGTTGCACGTCAAGAATTTTTTGGGAGAGAAAGTTCCGAGAGTTTTGCCCCTCAAGCAGGGCGCTGCAGTAAAAGTTGACGGTGCTTTGATACATGTCAGCAGCGCAAGCAAGGAGCTTGCTGGCCAGGTAAGCGGAGATATCGAGCAGCTTACAAGAAGGCCCGGATTCGACAACCGTGTTTTTCAGGACGGAATTTACATAATAAACAAGGACGGCAAGGAATTGAAATGAATCAAACTCTTTTGAATGTAAGAAAAGAAATGAAGGAAAGGAAGCCCGAATTCATAAGGCAGGATAATCCAAAGAGGATGAAGCTCAATTACAAATGGAGAAAGCCGAAAGGGGTTCATTCAAAGATAAGGCACCATTTCAAAGGCAGGAGAAAAATGCCGTCACCGGGATACAAGTCTCCGGCAGCTGTTAAGGGGTTGCATTCAACAGGGCTTGAGATGGTAAGGGTTTTTTCAGCTGAGGAAGTTTCAAAAATAAAAAAGGATACTCAGGGAATAATTGTACCAAGAACCGCAGGCAGGAAGAAAAAGCTCGAAATTTTAAAAAAGGCAAAGGAGCTGAATGTTCAGGTTTTGAATTTGAACACTGACGAGTCAATCCAGAAGATTGAAAATTTCATGAAATCAAAATCACAAAAAAAGGCGCAGGCAAAAAAAGAGGAGAAAAAGCCCGAGGCGAAAGAAAAGCCGAAGGAAAAGCAGGAAGAGAAAATGACTGATGAGCAGCGAAAAGAAGCTGAGAAAAAAGAAAGAGACAAAGTGTTGACACAAAAAAACTAAAATGTTCAGCGTACAAAGAAGACTGGCGGCAGATATATTGAAGTGCGGGGAGCACAGGATTAAATTTGACCCTTCAAAGCTTGATGAAATAAAGGAAGCCATAACTAAATCAGATGTAAGGGCTTTGATAAACCAGGGCGCAATCACAAGAAGAAGGGTATTAAATACATCACGATTCTGGGCGAGAAAAACAAAGAAACAGAAAATCGCCGGCAAGCAGAAAGGTCATGGCTCGAGAAAAGGCAAAAAAACAGCCAGGCTTCCTGCAAAAAGAGTCTGGATTAACAGGATAAGGCTTCAAAGGAATTTTGTCAAATCACTCAGGGATAATAAGATGATATCCACAACAGACTATCACGAGCTTTACATGAAAAGCAAAGGCGGATTTTTCAGGAGCATAAGGCACCTGAAGTTGTACGTGCAGGAGAAGGGGTTGGTGAAAAAATGAAAAGAGGTAATATTTTCACGGTCCCTTTCAGAAGGAAAAGGCAGGGAAGGACATACTACAAAAAAAGAATGAGGATTCTGATGTCCAGCAGGCCCAGGTTTGTTGTCAGAAAATCTTTAAGGGATATGCAGGCATCAATCGTTGAATACGGCGTTAAAGGTGACAAAGTAATACTTACAGTCAGCTCAAAAGCATTAAAAAATCTTGGATGGAAAGGAGACAACGGAAATTTATCCAGCGCTTACCTTGTTGGATTTTTGGCAGGCAAAAAATCAATTGAAAAGGGAATCAGGGAAGCAATTTTTGATTTGGGTTTCAACAACTCTGTCAAGGGCTCAAGATTATATTCTGCGCTTGCAGGTGCAATTGACTCTGGGCTTAAAATTCCATTTGATCAGGAAATCCTGCCTTCCAAAGAAAGAATTTCAGGCGAGCACATTGCAAAATATGCGCATTCATTAAAATCAAACAAGGAAAAGTATGAGAAACAATTTTCAAATTATTTGAAAAGAGGGCTTGCTCCGGAAGATGCTGTAAAACATTTCAACGAGATAAAAGGTAAAATACATGACTAAGAAAAAAACAGAAGAAAAAGTCAAGGAACAGCTGGAAGCGGAAGAGAAAACAGAACAGGCTGCAGTGCCTGACGAGGAGCCTGTAATAGAAACTCCAAAAGAAGGGTTGGCTACAGAGCTTGGAGAAGTCAAAGAGCTTGAGCAGGAAATAGTTGAGGAAGTAAAGAAAAAAGGGGCATTTGAAAAAGAATCCTGGAAGCCAAGAACTTCTCTCGGAATGCAGGTCAAGAGCGGGGAAGTCACAAATATTGATTATGCTTTAGACAGAAGAATCAAGATACTCGAGCCCGAAATAGTTGAGGCTCTGCTGCAGAATTTGCAGACTGATTTGCTGATGGTTGGCCAGGCAAAGGGTAAATTCGGCGGCGGTCAGAAAAGAATTTTCAAGCAGACTCAGAAAAAAACACAGGAGGGAAATAAGCCAAAATTCGCAACCTTTGCTGTTGTCGGAAATGAAAATGGCTATGTTGGAATCGGCTACGGAAAGTCGAAAGAAACGGTTCCCGCAAGAGAAAAGGCAATCAGGCAGGCAAAACTTAACGTAATAAAAATAAGAAGAGGATGCGGTGACTGGGGATGCGGATGCGGTGATGCCCATACTGTTCCGTTTAAGGTCACCGGAAAAGCAGGCTCTGTTGTAATCACATTAATACCGGCTCCGAAAGGAACTGGGCTGAAAGTGGAAAAAGAATGCCAGAAAATTCTGAAAATGGCCGGAATAAAAGATGTATGGTCGCGAACTGAAGGCCAGACCAGAAGCAAGCTCAACTTATTGCTTGCATGCTTCAGCGCCCTGCAGCAGCTTATCCAGGTCAAATTAAATGAAAAAAGTGCAAACAATTTGAGTGTCGTAGAAGGATTGTCAAAATTAACCAACTAAAATGGAACACAAAACCAAAGTTAAGCCGGTTAAAGCGGCACTGGCGCCCGGAAACCTTGCAGCAGTGAGAATCAGAGGCCGCACTATGATAAGGGCTACCATAGAAGATGCAATGAAGATGATGAGGCTGTACAAAAATAATTTTTGCGTTGTGGTTCCCAACACCCCGACTTACCTAGGCATGCTTAAGCAGGCAAAGGATTACATAACCTGGGGCGAGATTGATGATGAAACTTTCAAGCTGCTCGTCGAGAAAAGAGGAGAGGAATTTCACGGACGGGAGACAGATTCAAAAGAATTAATTAAATACAATGATTATTTTGTTGTCGGCGGTAAAAAACTGAAAAAATACTTCAGGCTGAATTCCCCAAGAAAAGGATTTGGAAGAATAGGCATCAAGCAGTCGTTCCAAAGGGGCGGAGCTTTGGGATACAGGGGAGCTAAGATAAATGATTTGATTAAGAAAATGCTTTAATTGATTAAAATGACAGTAAACAAAAGAAAGAAAAATGACAGGCAGCGCGGCCACAAGACCCACGGCTGGGGTGCTAAGAAAAAGCACAGAGGAAAAGGCCACCAGGGCGGGGCGGGCAATGCAGGCTCCGGAAAGCGGGCAGATTCAAAAAAACCGAGCTACTGGAAGGATGTAAACTACTTTGGAAAGCACGGGTTTATCAGCAAGACACCTAAAGTTAAAATCAATGCGGTCAATGTAAGCTATCTTGAACAGCACCTTAACAGCTTATTGTCTTCAAACCTTGTAAAGAAAGAAGGCGCAGTTTATTCTGTTGAGCTGGAAAAGTTAGGATATAACAAGCTGCTCGGCGACGGAACGATTTCAATAAAATTTAAAATAACCGCGCCTTACGCATCAAAATCAGCAGTGGAAAAGGTTAAAGAAGCCGGCGGGGAAGTTATTGGTTTAATTGAGATAAAAGAGCAAATCAAAAAAGAGCAGAAGTAATATTATTATACTCTTTAGCATAATCCCTCACCAATAATTTTAATAAAACCATAGAACATAATAAAAATTTTATAAAAAACCAAAAATGTCTCTTTGGCAAACAATTATCTCAAACCTTCCGGAAGTTGAAGCTCCGACACAGAAGACACTTTCTTTTAGGGAGAAGCTGAAATGGACAGCAATTGTTTTGGTCATATTCTTCGTGCTAGGTCTGATGCCGCTGTTCGGCCTCGGGACTAATGCGCTTCAGAGATTTGAGACGTTATCCATAATTCTCGGCGCAGAATTCGGCTCTCTTATTTCATTGGGAATAGGCCCCATCGTCACCGCATCAATAGTTTTGCAGCTGCTGAACGGCTCGGGAATATGGAAATTTGACCTGACAACTCCTGAGGGAAAAAAAGGCTTTCAGGGAACTCAGAAATTTTTATCGATATTTTTCATAATTTTTGAGAGCTCAATTTATGTATTTTTAGGAGGATTGGCCCCTGCGGAGCAATTCAGGGGAACGGCTCTGTTCTTCAATCTTGAATTAGTTCTAGTTTTCCAGCTGTTTTTAGGCGGCATGCTGATATTATTTATGGATGAAGTTGTCA
>JBBSWR010000306.1:0-3003 GCA_038046185.1 Nanobdellota archaeon | reverse complement strand
TTCTGCTCATCACACCATGAAATGCCTAAGCCTATCCCGTTTGACCGCTCCGGCAACTCCGCATAAAGGAAATGAATGTGAACCCGCTTTAAAAATATTGCTAAAAACATCGATGAAATAAAAGAATTCAACTAAAATAGTTTATCTGTACTTCTTCGCCCACTTATAGTCCCTGACTTTGGCGCTTTTTCCAAATCCGCAGGAGGAGCATGCTGTCTTGTGAAGGTTCATTGTTCTCTGCCCGCATCGCCTGCAATATATCATGTTCTTCTTGCCGGACTTTTTCCCCATCGAAGGTGTTCCTTTCATTTTGCATCAAGAAAAATTAATTTTTTACTCTGTCGAAATTACTGTTATCGTGTCGCCTCTGATAAAAACAACTTCAAATTTGCGCGTCATTTCCCCGTTTACCCTTTCCTCTACATCCTCAAGGACGACGTTGATGTGAATGTCAAATGATTTGAGCTTGCCTATGAACTGCTTATTGTTCTTCAGCTCTATAATTACTCTCTTGTCCCTTGCTTTGTTCAATGCATCCAATGGCC
The DNA here is from genome assembly GCA_038046185.1 of Nanobdellota archaeon. Classification (GTDB taxonomy): domain Archaea; phylum Nanobdellota; class Nanobdellia; order Woesearchaeales; family GW2011-AR4. The sequence goes on along the minus strand of JBBSWR010000306.1, from coordinate 2,458 downwards.
TTGCTGGTTCCATGATAAAAAACACCTCGAAATTATATTAAAAAGAAAGAGTGTTTATTTATAAATGTTTCTCATCAAAGATTTCAATGCCCTTTCTGCTTGTCTTTTCCGAACCAATAATTATGCGCAAACCCGACTGGAACTGCGCCCACTGCAAATGTTGGTGCTGCATTATACCCCGTCCATGGGTGATACATGGTAAGCTGCGCAATATTATTTGCTGCCCCGTAATAAAATGGCGAGAACATTGCGCCTATCACGGCCCAGTCTTTCCAGAAGTCTTTCTTGATTGAATTTACAATTCCTTTTGGATTTAAATAGTTGTCAACAAGATGCCCTGCTCCCCTGAAAGCCCCGACGAAAGCTGCGTTGTAAGCTGTGGAAGCGTATAACCCCCTCAATAATTTTCCTCCCGTTGTTGCATTGTTTATCAAAGGAAATGTTGTATCTCCAAGCCATACCATTGGATAGATTATTGCGTTTACAGCAGAGTAAATTGTAAGAGATGAATCAATTGAATCATAAAATGATTTTCCTCTTGCGAGATTTCCAACCAATCCTCCAACGGCAAAAGCACCCCCAACAACGACGCCTAAAGTTCCAACCAGAGGCACGCTTAATGCAGTTGTAGCAACGGCCATTCCAAGTTTCCATCCTATCTTAGCCGCTTTCTTGATGAATCCTTTACTTTCTTTATCCCCTACTTTGTCTTCAAGGCTCATGTTAGTGCGCCCCCGCATAAGACATTGCAGGCATTTGATAGCCAGAATGGCTTTTGTTGGAAACTTTTGATTCTGCAAGCCCTGCAACCACTCTAAAAGCTGCATCAGCGCCAACTATCGTCGGATATCCTCTTAAGTTCAGGCCGCCAATTGTTGCCGGAATTCCATAGCCATTTATTGTAAGGGCAACAGGCAATCCTAACCAGATTGTACCATCCCTAAACACTGGCCAGAAATTTTCCTTGAAGTATTTTCCAAATCCAGCTGGGTTAAAATCATTTTTAATGATGTAATCAGTCGCTAAATATGCTGTGTCAAAAACCGGATTTGCAACTCCTAAACCAAACAATGCTCTTCCAATTCCGGGAGTTGGAAAGTAAGATGCAGCTGCCTGATAACCCCAAACTCCGGCGATTCCAGTCAGAGAACCAACTGAAAAATCCTTCAAAAGCCCCTCAAGCCCTCTTGATTTCTTATCGGGGTTTTTTCCCAAAGCGTTGAGAACTGCTGAGCCTGCTGTAAATGCCATACCCGTTAATGGTCCAGCAATTCCAACCAGGCCATAGCTTAAGCCTCCGGATGCAGCAGCAACTGCAGTATAAAATCCCAGTTTCAGAGCTTTCTTGAAGAATCTGTTATTCTTCTTGTCCGCAACTTTATCGTCGAGGCTCATTTGCGAGACACCTCGAGCAAATTATGAAAATCTTTGATTTTCATCATTGCAGGCCACCCATTAAATTATATCCAAATTTTTTTCCTAACGATTCCAGAACAAGCCTGGCGTCTTTGTAGTCGAACCTTCTCTTGCACCTGGGGCATGATTTTGGATTTTGAACTCTGGAAATCCACCTATAAGTGCAGAATTCACATTGGTTCGACTTGTTATTACTCATGTATAGTAATAATATAAATTCCCCTTTATAAATGTTTTGATTTTGTAGTAATTAGAAAGTAGTAAAAAAAGATAGATTTATAAATCAAGAAGGCACTTTAAAATCATGCAAACTTTTGAAGAATTATTAAAACAAGAGACTCTTGATTTTTGTGTTAGTGGACATCATTTTGATAGCGGGATGGAACTCGAAAATCTTCTTGAGTATTACAGAGCAAGAAATTTAAGAGAAGACAAAAATGTTGAGTTTCCTGGTTCGCTGGAAGGACGCGCAAAAGGCTCTAGGTTTTATGTGGATGATTTAATAGTATTAAATGTATATTCCCCACCAAAACCAAAAAGGTTAATTCAAGCGCAGGCACTAGGGGTTAAAGAAATAAAATCGCATGTTGATATCTTGCCGAGTGAAAGTTTTCATAAGGAAGACTGGTCAAATGTTGGCCGCATTGAGTTAAGACAATTAATTGATTACCATTATAGAGAAAGAATACCTGCAACTTGTTATATCCAATCTCAAAAAGAATTTCAAGGAATTAATATAGTATAATAATTACTATCCTACTTATTCTTTCTTTTCCGGAACCCTATACTCACTCCAGGAAATTTTTTTATTCTCAACAGCTGACTTCAGGCTTTTCTCAACAGGAGACAAATGGCTCTGCCCGGTCTTCACTTCAACAAAAATAACTTCATCAATTTTTTTCTCATCCATCCCTTTGAAAATAATGAAATCAACTGGCTTGCCGATGAACCTTGCTTCAGTGGGCTTGTATGGAAAATCCGGAAGATAAGGCGCTATTTGCTCGGAGAACTGCCCTGACAAAACCGCCCTTGACTGCTTTAT
>JBBSWR010000305.1:0-1562 GCA_038046185.1 Nanobdellota archaeon | reverse complement strand
TAACGTTTCAGGAAATAAAAAAGCAGATGCAAAACCATCGTACCATTTTTCTATGGGGTCTTGGTTTTTTAAAAAAATTGTACTCTCAGGCATACTTACTCCGCTTTCGTTTAAGAGAACATGCCCAAATTCATGCATAAGAGTAAATATCCTTGCTTCTATATGGTCTTTTGAATTTACGACAACAACAGCAGGAGAATCATCAACTAATGTAAACCCTCTTGCATCTTCAATAGGCATAGAAATCTGGAATATTATTATGTTTTTTTCTTCAATAATATCTCTTAAATAATTAAATACTTCGTATGGATTCTTAAAACTCTTTTGTTTTTTATCATCAAGCTTGAATTCTTCCCTGTATTTTTCTGCTGTTTTCTTTGGGTCTTCTGACTTCTTAACTGTCGGAATCATCTTGTTTATGTTTGCGTTAAGATTTTCTGAAAGCTCTTTGCTGATTTTTTGCAGCCTTCTCGCTCTTCTTATCGCCAAAATTGTTTTTTTGTCAAATTTGCCTGTTTTTTCCGGGAGCATCCTGTAATCTTTGGGCAGAGGATTCTCTTTTGGTGCTTCTGGCAAGAAAAATACTGCAAGTGGCCTCTTAACAACTTTAGCCAAGTCTTCCAACTGATTCAAAGTTGGATTTGCCACTCCTTTAAGCCAACTGCTAAATATGGCAGGGCTTACTTTTAGTTTCTTAGATATATCTTCCTCTTTCCAGCCAGCAGTATCTATAGCCCACTTTAAAATTTCAGGTTTTACTTCAACAGTCAGGGTTTTTTTTGACATTTATTTTAAACTCTCCTCAATTATTTCAATTTCCTCTTTGTTTAAGCCGTATAATTGATAAGCTAATTCATTAATTTTTTCCTCATAAGCTAAAACCTGTTTTTCAATCATTGCTTTTTCAGAATCAAGTTTTATATCTTGTAGTTTCTTTGTTAAATCTCTTATAGAATCAACTAATTTTATTATTTCTTGCACTCCTTTATTACTTTCATCTGGCTTGTAAAGAGGAATGTCAAGGAGTGGAGCTTTATCTATTTGTAATTGTTCGCCTTGTTTTTTTCCTTTGAATTTTAGCCAAAAGAAGACCAACTTTGAGTTTAATAATCCTGTAAGATACTTTAGGTTAATATCTTCTGTCTTAATTATTAAAAATGCTCTTGAAACATAACAAGGAAAATCAGTATAAGTAAATGAAACTTCCTTTGTTTTTCTCAAAGAGAATATTTTTTCTCCTTCAAAAAATCTTTGTTCTCTTGGTCTGTGTAGCCCATAAGGTTTGAATGCAGAAGTTAAAACTCTTTTAAATTTATCAATATGCTCTTTTATATGTGGATAATTATTAATATTCTCTCTTACTTCTGTGTCTGCATAGATTATCCAATAATCATTTTTTGAATCACCAAAATATTTTTTTAATTGCTTTGGACTATAATAAGGCTTTATTTTCCCAATTTCTGTTTTGTTTGGATTTAGCCCATTTAATTCTTCTTTATTTAATACAAATACTCCATCGCCTTTTTTTATTTTATCATCTTTTAATATACTCAAATGTTTTT
>JBBSWR010000304.1:0-1511 GCA_038046185.1 Nanobdellota archaeon | reverse complement strand
GATGAGGATTATGCGGGATTTTTACAGTCCAAAGAGCCTGTGCAGCATTTGATAGTTTATGATGCTTTAAGGGGATTTGACTTGTTGCGGAGCGCGCCGTTCATCGATAAGAGCAGGGTTATCATCGCCGGCGAGAGTTTTGGGGGGAGAGTTGCGATAATTGCTACTGCAATCGATAAAAATGTTGAAGGCACACTTGTTATAAGCACGGCAGGCTTTCATTTTCCCGGTGGAAACGACACAATCAAAGACAGGTTTGTCAAATCAATCGATTCGGACCGCTATATTGATGACCTCACACCAAGAAAACTGGTTATGATTCACAACTACAATGACCAGAATATACCTATAAGCTCGGCGGCAGCTTCATTTGCCATTGCCCAGGAACCTAAAGGTTTCCTTGTTGTTAATGATACAGCCTGCAACCACGGCTATTGCGACAGTATGTACCGGGGGATGGTTGACGGCCTTGACTGGATTGTTGGGTTGGATAAGGCAAATGCCGGAAATGAGACGGGAAAATGAATTCACCAAAACCTTTATATACCCCTTATTCTTGCTCCATATTGGTACACGGAAATTAGCTATTTCTAGTGAATTTCGTGTAACTAATAAGTAATGGAGCGAATAAATTATGGCTATGCGATATGGAAGCTTTGAGAACAGAGCTATGCATAAGATAAAGTGTTCCGAATGCGGAGCAGACGCGGAAGTACCGTTTGCACCGAAAGAAGGGCGCCCAGTCTACTGCAGAGATTGTTACAGCAAGAAGAAACCAAGATACTAAGTTTATAGTACTAGGTTCACAGTTTCTTAGCGTTTTATTTTTTTCTTTTTTTTTGATTTTATTTTCTTTATTAGAATGATTTTTAAACACTATTTTACTTCTTTTCAATATGGACTGGCGCTTACTCGAACAGCAAACTTATGATGCAGCCATGAACATGGCAATAGATGAAGCTATTTACGAAAGCGTAGCTTCCGGAAAACAATTGCCAACAATCCGTTTCTATAAATGGAAAAATAATTCAGTTTCTCTTGGTGCTTTCCAGAACCAGGACGAAATAAATCTGGAAGAATGCAAAAAGAATAATGTTGATGTCATAAGAAGAATAACCGGCGGCAGGGCAGTTTATCATGACAAAAAGGATTTCACTTACAGCATTGTTGCGCCAATAAAAATTTTTGACAACAGCGTTTCAAATGCTTACAAAGAAATCTGCTCATGGATAATCAATTCATTAAAAGATTTGGGAATAAAATCAAAATTAGAGAACAAGAATGATATCATGGTTAATAATAAAAAAATTTCAGGAAATGCTGCTAAATTGATGGAAAAAGGAATTTATCTTCAGCACGGCACTTTGGTTTATGACCTTGATTTCAATTTAATGCCGAAAGTTTTGAATATTTCTAAAGATTTAGCAAAAGAAAAGATTGCATCAATTCTGCAGTTTAAGAAAATAAATCAAAATGAAGTTTATAATTCATTAAAAAATAGTTTTAGTAAG
>JBBSWR010000303.1:0-1559 GCA_038046185.1 Nanobdellota archaeon | reverse complement strand
AAAGTTCCAAAAGGCAAAGTAACAACTTACAAAGCGTTGGCAGAAAAATTAAACACAAGAGCTTATCGCGCTGTCGGACAGGCGATGAGATGCAATCCTTATGCTCCAAAAGTACCATGCCCTCGTGTTGTTTCTTCAGATGGCTCAATTGGGGGATTTTCCGGAACAAAAAATCCGAATAGCAAAGAAGTCAGGAAAAAGATTAGGATGCTGAGAAAGGAAGGAGTGAAAATCAATAAGAATAAAATTCTTGAGTTTCCTAAACTATTATTTAATTTTTAATGTAACACCACTGATTGAAAGGGGGACTTTACAAGTTCTTTTTCATACGGGACTGGGGAAATTAGAACGTCAATTTTTGCGCCATTCTGAGGCCGCATTTGAAAACCACCATTAGACCAGTAGTTTCCAGTGTATCTAGACATCATTTGGTATATCCCTCCTCTTCCATAATCTATTCTGACTTTAAACCCGGGCAATTGTGAAATACACCGATAAACCAGCGAATCTAGAATAGGAGCAAATTCACTAGGTGCCAGAACCTTTAGGTCAATGTCATTATGTGGGATGGGGGCTTTTCCTGGTTCTGTTACAGAGCTTCCAACTGCCAATATCCTAGTGCCTGAAGGCAGATTTGAAGATAGATTAGAAACAACTAATAAAAGATTTTCCCTATCTATTGGGCCCAACCCTGCAAGATACCGGGACTTTAGTGGGTCTTCTCTTATTGGAGGAAAATTTTCTTGTTCAACAACATGGTATATTTGCATAGTATTCAATTATTAACGCGTATTAACTTTTTTGGATTATATTTCTCAATTGCATCTACCAATCTGCTGATTTCCGGTTAAGTTGTTGGTTGTGGTGGTTGTGTTGTTCCAGCTTGCTTACTAACCCATTCAGCTAAAAATTGTTCTAATCTGGATAAAACCTCTAAGCTTTCTCTTCTTCTTCCATTATTAATCGGATAAAATCCAATCTGTTCAATAATAGTCAAACCTTCCGTTCTCTCATCTATACTTATCCTAATCGGAGAATCATTTCTTTTATAAGGCACTTCAATATGTCTTCCTTCCTTTAGTCGCCTATTAACAAGTGCGCCAGTCAGTCCAATCACACCAAATCTTTCTCTTAATTCAGTAGCTAAAGAAATTGAACAAGGATAGTCTGCTGTAACCCCTAAATATCCATCTGGTTCTAAAGTAGATTCAATTACCGGATATTCATACATTTTCAGTGCACCTTTTATCAAAATTTAAGTACCACCGCCTTTTTTCCAGAACTAAAAATTAAATAAAAAAATAAAATTTATCTTTTCTTCTTTTTCTTGGTCTTCTTGATTTCGTCTTCAAGGTCAAGCTCTTCCAAAAGTTCCTTGTACCTGTTCCTGATTGTAACTTCCGTCACACCGGCAACATCAGCAACTTCTCTTTGTGTTCTCTTCTCGCCATGTATCAATGCTGAGACGTACAAAGCAGCTGCTGCAATTCCAGTTGGCCCACGACCTGAAGTCAATTCAGCCTTTTGGGCTGATTCAAGAATCTCAATTGATTTAGATT
>JBBSWR010000302.1:0-1095 GCA_038046185.1 Nanobdellota archaeon | reverse complement strand
TAAAAAGAAGATTGAAGTGGTTTAGCACATTCCAAAGCATAAACGGAGCTAAAGCGTTCTTTGGAATGTGGTTTTATAATTTTAACAAAAGGAGGTCAGCACACATAACTTGACTTTGCCCTGTTAACAGCCCGAAATAATTTTCCTTCTCAGCTTAAAAGTATTCGCCCACATAGCATATCCAAACCAGCCTTGCAGGCTTTGAACAAAATTCTCGCGGCTTATGGATCTATTTTTATACAAATCTAATTTTTCCTTAAATGTTCTCTCAAACTTTCTTTTGTTCGCTTTTCTTAAAAGCTTGTAGTGGTAAAATACCCTATAACCCAGAAGGTTAATCCCATTTTTGAGTTCAATTATTTTTGTCTTGTCTGGATGCAATTCAATTTTAAGATTTATATTAAGATATAAATTTATTATTTCTTTACATTTTTCAAGAATTTTATAATCGTTATGAAGTATAACAAAATCATCAACATACATTATGTAATATTTGACTTTAAGTTCATGCTTAACGAATTGGTCGAGCTGGTCAAGATAGACATTCGCGAAAAATTGGGAAGTCAAATTTCCTAAAGGCATTCCAATTCCGTTTCGCCCCCCCCCAATTTTGTGCCCGTAATTTTTGAGTATTGTCTTTATCAGCCAATTAACTCTTTCGTCTTTGATTTTATTTCCCATTATCCCTAATAAAATATCATGGTCAACAGTCTGAAAATAGTGTTTGATGTCAGCCTTTAGGGCATAACAAGCCCTTGTGTTATTTTTAGATACTTTTCTCTTGAAATAATCAAACCTTTGCAGTGCCTTTAAGGAGCCTTTGCCAAGCCTGTTGGCATAAGAATCATAAATAAAGGATTTTTCAAAAATTGGCTCAATTATATTGCACAATGCATGATGAACAACCCTATCCTTGAAGTCCGATTTGCTTATTTTTCTCGTCTTTGGGTCTCTTACAATAAATGTTTTTAGTGGTCTTGGATTATATGAATGAAGAAGCAACTCAGAGCGCAAAAGCGAAAGATTATTTCGAATATTACTTTCAAACTCAACAACATAATCTTTTTTTGTTTTATGCTTTCTGGCTTTCTTAAA
>JBBSWR010000301.1:0-1408 GCA_038046185.1 Nanobdellota archaeon | reverse complement strand
TCAAAATTGAGCTTATAGAGGAGTTCTCAAAAGACGGGAAAAAATTAAGTTTCTACAAATCCGGCAATTACACTGACTTATGCAGGGGAGGCCATCTCTCGAGCATGAAAAAAGTAAAAGCAGAGTCATTCAAGCTTACCAAACTGGCCGGCGCTTACTGGAGAGGCTCTGAAAAAAATCCAATGCTGACAAGAATTTATGGCTTGGCGTTTGCTACAAAAAAAGATTTGGATGAGCACCTAAAACAGCAGGAGGAAGCAGAGAAACGGGACCACAAAAAACTTGGCAGGGAAATGGGTTTATTTATGACTCACGAGCTTGTCGGAAAAGGGCTTCCGATTTGGCTGCCTAAAGGAGAAATAATCAAGAGAGAAATTGAAAATTTTGCAGTCGATACAGAAAGAAAAGCCGGCTATCAGAGAGTTTCAACTCCGATTCTTGCGAAAAAAGATCTGTACATCAAGTCAGGCCACATACCTTATTTTCAGGAATCAATGTTCCCTGAGATGGTACTTGACGACGGAACTTACTATTTAAAAGCAATGAACTGCCCGCATCATCACCTGATTTACGGCCACAAAACAAGAAGTTACCGCGACCTGCCGCTAAGAATTTCTGAGTACGGCGTCTGCCACCGGTATGAATTATCAGGCACACTTGCAGGGCTTTTGAGAGTAAGAATGCTGACGATGAATGATGCGCATATCTACTGCAGAAAAGACCAGATTGAAAGCGAATTTGAGGGAGTGATAAAGCTTGTTGTCAGCTATTACAAAAGTTTCGGGCTGGAAAATTATTATTTTAGGCTGTCGCTGTGGGATCCAAACAACAAGGAAAAGTTCATCAGCGAGCCTGAGAACTGGGAATACACGGAAAATGTTTTGAGAGATGTTCTAAAAAAGAATAATGTTAAATTCGTAGAGGCAAAAGGAGAAGCTGCATTTTACGGCCCCAAGATAGATATTCAGCTGAAAGCGGTGACCGGGCGCGAGGAGACAATATCAACAATTCAGCTTGATTTTGCAGCCAAGAAAAAATTTGGACTGAAATACGCCGATAAGGACAATACCGAGAACAACGAAGTTTATGTAATTCACCGCGCGCCATTGTCAACGCACGAGAGGTTTATGGCATTTTTGATAGAGCAGTATGCCGGCAGGTTCCCACTATGGCTGAGCCCGGTGCAAATAAGAATTTTAACTGTTGCCGACAGGTTTAATGATTATGCAAATAAACTGAAAGAAGAATTTGAAAAAAATAATTTGAGAGTTGAAATAGACTCCACTGCAGAAAGCATAGGCAAAAAAGTTTTTGAAGCTCAGAACGAGAAAATCCCGCTGATTGTAACCGTCGGCGAGAAAGAAGAAAGCGCAAATACTGTTGCAGTCCGGACTTCAGAGGGAAAAGT
>JBBSWR010000300.1:0-2218 GCA_038046185.1 Nanobdellota archaeon | reverse complement strand
ATTTGCCGATTTCAAAATTGAAAGAAGCGTGGACAACTGGATTTGCGGAGGCGCTTGAATGAGTAAGAAGCCAAACATCGCTGTCGTGTATTTTCCAGGGAATAACTGCGAAGAGGAAACTCTTAGTGCTGTTTTGGCTGCCGGAATGGACGGAAAGATTGTCAGATGGAACCAGAGAAAAGATATTGACAAATATCATGGATACGTGATTCCCGGCGGCTGGGCTTATGAAGACAGGATAAGGGCGGGAGTTATTGCAGCCAAAGACCCGGTGTTCAAAATAATAAAAAAAGAGGCTGAAAGCGGAAAGCCCGTTTTGGGAGTGTGCAACGGCGCTCAGGCATTGGTTGAATGCGGAATGATACCTGGGCTGAAGAACCAGGTTGAAATGGCGCTTGCACCAAACAAAAATCCTTTCATCAGCGGGTATTACTGCACGTGGGTTTTTATAAAGAGCGAGCAGGAAAAGAATAAATGCGCTTTTACAAATTCAATAGATAAAAATGAGATTATTCCGATTCCAATCGCGCATGGAGAGGGGAGATTTGTGACCAGAGACAAGGAATTGCTGCAGAAATTAATTAAAAATAACCAGATCATTTTCAGGTACTCAACAAAAGAAGGAAAAGTTGAGGACAAGTTTCCGGTAAATCCAAATGGCGCTATGTATAATATCGCTGCAATCTGCAACAAGAAAGGGAATGTAATGGCAATCATGCCTCATCCTGAAAGGGCGTCATTTGTAAGGCAGCTGCCGGACATCACAAATTTGAAAAACATGTCGGCCGGAAACATTTCAGGCATGGAAAGGCCCGCTCCGGCAAGAAAAATGTTTGATTCGATGAAAAGGTATATTGAAGAGGAAATGTTATAATGATTAAAACAATAGAATTAGTTGTGAGCCTCAAGATGCCAGACACTACTGCAATCACCGCGCTTCAAACATTGCAAAAACTCGGCTTTGGCAGAATAAAAGAGGTTAAAAGATATTTTTATTACAAGTTTTCAGTTGATGGCAATCTGGAAGATTTTAAAAGCAAAATTTCAAAAGTGGATAATTTAGTCAATGCAAATAAGCATACATTTGATTTTGAGATAAAAAAAGATAATTATGTAAAAGTACTGGTTAAAAACACCGATGATGACGGCAGTGGAATATTATCCACGCTAAAAGACCGCCTTGGGTTTAATAACATAAAAAAAGTTGAGAGCGCAGTGATGTGGGGCCTTTTGATTGACGGAAATGAAAAGGAAGCGGGAAAAATCGCTGAAAAGGCTGCCAAAGATTTATTAGCCAATGAGAATTATCAGGAATTTGCAATTTTGTAGGTAGCTTATGTTTAAAGTTTACAGAACGCAAGAATTTGAAAATCTTCTGAATAAATTATTAACTAAAAATGATATAGCTAGGGTTAACAAGATTGAAGAATAAATTTCAGAAAGAGGGTTTACTGGAAAACCCCTAGGCTATAACTTTCTGAGAGAAAAAAGAATAAATGGCAAAAGAGTCTATTTTTTGGTCTATGAATAACTCAAATCGGCTTTAATGGTTTCCATTAGTGATAAAAGTGCTCAGCAAGAGACAATAGACAAAATCAAAGAGTACCTTCCGGAATTTAACAGGCTAATGAAAGAAATAAGCAAATCTACCTGACACGTTTTATTCTTCCGGATTTTAAGTCGTCTAGGCTTCTTTTGAAGCTTTCAACAAGTTCCCAATCGACCTTTTCCAGTTTTTTAAGGCGTTCGTATTCATCCTCTGAAATAGTTACAGTTTTCATATAGTTCAAACCCAAGCACATTTAATTTAAATATCTTTCCATTCCATAGGGATTGATTCACAATAAGGAAAACCAAATCCGATATTTATAAATATTACCAAATTTAACAATATTATATGGAAAAAGCATTAATAATATTCGGCTCAAAATCGGACGAGAAAGTCTATAATGAAATTGCTTCTCAATTGAAAAAATTAAAAGTTGATTTTGATTTAAGGATAAGCTCGGCGCATAAGAACTCCAAGGATGTTGATAAAACTCTGCAGAACGATTATTCTGTTGTGATTGCAGGCGCGGGATTGGCTGCGCATTTGCCAGGGGTTGCTGCTTCGAAAGTCATCAGGCCAGTTATAGGAGTTCCCTGTGAAGGAAATTACCAGGGACTGGATGCGCTGCTTTCAGTCGCGCAAATGCCTCCCGGAATTCCCGTACTTGCT
>JBBSWR010000299.1:0-1356 GCA_038046185.1 Nanobdellota archaeon | reverse complement strand
TTTTAATAAATCATAGGGCAGGAAAATTTCTGAGCTTCCTTATTTTGAATTGACAGTGATTCAGAAGAGCCGGCTATATTATTCATTTCAGATTCTGATAGCGGTAAATTATCTGAAAGAATGTTTGAAGCAGATTCTATTCTAGAGATATAAGAAACTGAATTTGAATAAGCCTGCCTACATTCTCCACTTAGTGATGTATCGTCTTTAAGCCCGTTTGTCCTGCCAATGTAAACTTTAGTTACAATATCGTGCTTTGCAAAAACATTCTTCATATTGCACTCATAATGTTCAAGAGTGTCAGCGTAAATTGCGCCTATCAGTGCTGCTTTTCCAATATAATATGATGTGCCTTTGCTCACAAAAGAGCCCGCTCTGTTCTCATAAAAATCAACCGAGCCTTTGTCTAAATTTCCTGTTATTTTCAGCGCTGAAACATCTCCATCCGGCATTCTTGACAACGAAGGCGGAAGGCCCAATGGGGAAACATCCAAATTGTCAAACACAAAACGAACTTTGTAATTATTGGAATTTCTTATTTTAGATGGGTCATAGGAAGAAAAGTTTTCTTTATTTATTTCCGACGGCAATGATTTGTTTATAGATTTTATTAAGTCTGAATTTCCTATCAAAATGTATTTTATCTGCTGGCTTGTCATAAAAAGAAGGTTTGAAGACTTGTAAGGCGCGCTGAATGACATGGTTTGCGCTATTATCTTATTGCCTTTTATTGATGACGGGGAAAATAAAACCAGCCGCGGGTATTGTTTTGAAATTTTGCCGATTGAAATTTTGCCGCAGTCAACTTCGATGCTCAAATCAGACACTGCGATTAAGCTTGAAGTGTCTGTGCTGACGCTGGTCCCATCAATAACAGATTCCATGCTCCTTAGCGCAATGCTGTTTGTAGATGATTCAGATAAGCTTCTTTGCTTGAATATCACCAAAGTGAATATTATCAGGATTGCGGCTCCTGCTATAAGGACAAAAATCCAGTTGAACTGTATCTCGAAAGCCTTTTTATGCTTCATTTTAAGCCCATCCGCTTATTAAAGCGTGGTCTCCCATCCCTTCCAATTTTAAAGTTACCTTGCCATTCGAAGATTTCATGCAAAGAACATTAAATGTAACAGAGGCGGATGGATCAACTGAAATTTTTCCAATATAGAAAGAATTTGAAGCAGATTTTCCAATCAAAAAAACATTTTTGTCGCTTTGTGACTGAATGCTATCTGCAATTATAGGATCTGCAGCTACCAATGTGCCATCGGAATTGCTTACAGCAAAATTTCTGTTAAAAGTTTTATAACCCTCTACAAAACAAATCTCAGAAGCGCCTCCAATATCAATTTCTTT
>JBBSWR010000298.1:0-2157 GCA_038046185.1 Nanobdellota archaeon | reverse complement strand
GGAGCGCGCCTATTTTATTAGCCGGAGGTGGCACATTTCTGGTGTTCTTGTTTTTCCACTGGTTGTTTTTGGAAACAAAGAATTACGGGCTGAGGGGGGAAAAATTCTTCCATAAGCAGGGAGTCTGGTTTTTTGCGGTTGTTTCGATAATTTTGGCTGTAATTGTGTGGCTTGCAGTCAAAATCAATCCGGTCATGGCTTTTGGCGCTGTCATTGGCTCGACTGCTTTTTTTATAACGCACGGATTCAAGGAAAATGCCGAGAAAGCCGAGCAGCAGATGCTTGATGGCAGCGGGAAAATGTCTGATTTAAGCAAGATTTTTTATCTCGAAGTCATAGATGCGACTTTTTCCATAGACGGAATTTTAGGAGCTTTTGCCTTTACGTTCATTTTGCCTATTATTTTAATCGGAAACGGGATTGGCGCAATTGTCGTCCGCCAGCTTACCATAAGCAACATTGAAAGAGTGAAGAAGTACAAATATCTCAAGAACGGGGCAATGTATTCAATATTAGCTTTAGGGATGATTATGCTGCTTGACAGTTTCGGACTGCATATTCCCCAATGGATTTCGCCTGTCATGACATTTGCAATAATAGGATATTTCTTCTGGAAGAGCTACAAAGATGCCAATAAATAGAGATACTATTCAATCATCGGCAGATGGGCAATTTTGTACCAGAATTTAACTTTAGGAAGAATAATAGCTCGTCTGAAAGAGGCTCTCCCATAATCAATAATATGCCAAAAAAGTAGCCATATGCCGAAGACTAAGAAGAATCATAAATAGATAAAATTAAAAAGAAAGGTTTAATAATTCTGATTGAAGAGTGTTGTTTAATAAAGTTGAGATTATTTATCTTTAGGGAGGGAATTTGATTGTCGCACTAAAAGTATAGCATATGGCCCTCCACCCACCCCAAGCTGTTGAAATATAAAATGCAAACGGAATAAAAGTTTAAAAATTAAAAATGGAAAAACAAATCTTGACAATTGATGAGATGGCCACTTTCTGCAAGAGAAAGGGCTTTGTGTACCCCAGCTCTGAGATTTACGGCGGCTTGGCGGGATTGTATGATTACGGGCATCTCGGCACGCTTTTGAAAAAGAATTTTGAGGACATGTGGAGAGAGTATTTTCTTTCTTTGGATGATAATTTTTTTGAGATTGAGGCAAGCGAGATAATGCACGAGAATACTTTTATTGCGTCGGGCCATTTGAAGAATTTTGTTGATCTGGCTGCGAAGTGCCAGAAAGGCCACGCTGAAAGGGCCGACCATCTGCTTGAGAGGAAGCTTAAGAAAAAGTTTGAAGGGCTTGGCGCAGAGGAGCTGTTTGAAAAGATAAAGGAAAACAAAATAAAATGCCCGGTCTGCGGCCTTGAAATTGAAAAAGTTGAGGTAATGAACATGATGTTTCCAGTTTCGCTCGGGGTCGGGAATGTGACAAAAGCTTATCTTCGCCCGGAAACAGCGCAAAGCCCCTACGTGAATTTCAAGAGGCAACTGGAAGCCATGAGGAAAAAACTTCCTCTTGGACTAGCTTTGATTGGGCGCGCTTACAGAAATGAAATTTCCCCCCGTAATTTTATACTCCGCCAGAGGGCTTTTACGCAGGCTGAGCTTCAGATATTTTTTAATCCCAACAAAATTGATGAGCATGAGGATTTTAAGCCTGTGGAAGATTATAAGCTGCAGGTGGTTTTTGCCGGCGAGAGAGATAAAATCCATAAAATAAGCTGCGGTGACTTATCCAAAAAACTTCCGAAGTTTTATGTTTATCACATGGCTAAAGTCCAGCAGTTTTACCTTGATGTTTTAAAATTTCCTTCTGACAAATTCCGGCTTTATGAGCTGAATGACAAGGAAAAAGCATTCTACAACAAATACCATTTTGACATGGAAGCGGATTTGGACACAATTGGGTGGACAGAAATCGGAGGAATTCATTACAGAACTGATCATGACCTAAAGGGCCACCAGGAAGTTTCAAAGCAGAGCATGGAGTTCCTTGACGAGGAGACCAAGGAAAGGTTTGTTCCGCACGTTTTGGAATTAAGCTTTGGCGTTGACCGTAATTTTTATTCCATTATTAATTATGTTTATAACTACGACAAATCGCGGGAAAATATTGTTTTGAAACTGCATCCGAAACTT
>JBBSWR010000297.1:0-2085 GCA_038046185.1 Nanobdellota archaeon | reverse complement strand
TAGACCACGATGTCGAGATAGGCAATAATGTCAAGATACAGAACAATTCTTCTATTTATTACAAAGCAATAATAGAAGACGGAGTTTTCATAGGGCCCCACGTGATTCTTACTAATGATAAAACGCCCAGGTCAATAGATACAAAGGGAAACCTGAAAACAAATCTTGACTGGAAAGCGGAAACTACTGTTGTAAAGGAAGGTGCATCAATAGGCGCAGGCTCTGTAATCCTGCCCGGAATAACAATAGGAAGATATGCAATGATAGGCGCAGGCTCCGTGGTCACAAAAAATGTTTCAGATCACTGCCTTGTTTATGGAAATCCGGCTGCTCAAAAAGGCTACGCCTGCAGATGCGGGCAAAAAATAACGAAAATGGATGAGCAAAAATCCAAATTAATTCTTGAGTGTGACAAGTGCGGCTCGAAAACTACCCTAAGGAAGGAAGATAAAAAATGATACCGATTGCAAAGCCTGTCATCGGGGATGAAGAAATAAAGGCGGTTAATGAAGTTCTCAAGTCAGGCATGATAGCCCAGGGGCCAAAAGTGAAGGAGCTTGAAAAAAACTTTGCGGAGTTCATAGGCTCAAGGCACGCAGTAGCAGTCAATTCAGGGACTGCGGCGCTTCACTGCTCTCTTTATGCTGCAGGCATCAGGCCCGGAGACGAGGTCATAACCACGCCTTTCACATTCGTAGCGACGGCAAATGCAATAATGATGCAGGGCGCAAAACCAGTTTTTGCAGATATAGAAGAAGATACATTCAACATTGACCCGGAAAAGATAGCGGAAAAAATAACCAAGAAGACGAAGGCAATACTTCCTGTTGACCTGTACGGCCACCCTTATGATTATGGTAAAATAAAAAAAATTGCTGATGAGAACGGGCTGAAGATAATTGAGGATGCATGCCAGGCAGTCGGCGCGTTATACCATGGAAGGAAGTGCGGGCTTCTGGGGGACATTTCTGCATTCTCATTCTATGCTACAAAAAACCTCATAACGGCAGAAGGGGGAATCATAACCACTGACGATGAAAAACTTGCCGAGCTGGCCAGGATGTTCAGACATCACGGGCAAAGCGAGAAAATAAGATACGAGTATTATGATATAGGGTACAATTACAGGATGACAGATATACTGGCTGCTATAGGTGTTGAGCAGCTGAAAAAGCTCGAAGATCTTACTAAAAAAAGAATCAACAATGCAGAGCATCTTACGAAAGGCCTGAAAAATGTCAATGGAATAAAAGTTCCCGTTGTAAGGGAAAAGTGCAGGCACGTTTTCCACCAGTACACCATAAAAGTTGGGGATGAATACAAATTAAGCAGGGATGAGCTGATGCGGAGGCTTGAGGGCAAAGGAATAGGGTGTGCTGTTTATTATCCGAAGCCACTCCACCTTTTCCGGCACATAAAAACATTTGGCTACAATGAAGGAGATTTTCCGATTTCTGAAAAACTTAGCAAGCAGGTTATTTCACTGCCAGTGCACCCGCTCGTAACAAAACAGGAACTTGACAGTATAATAAATGCAATAGCAGAGCTGGAGTGAAATGAAGCTTAACGTAGCAGTCATCGGGACTGGGGCAATGGGGAAAAGCCATGCCAGAGTATATTCCGGCATTGGCACTGTGAATCTTGTGGCGGTATGCGATTCCGACGCTGAAAGGGCAAAAAATGTCGCGTCAGAATTCAAAACTAATTTCTACACTGATTGTATGGAAATGATAAAAAAAGAAAAAATAGAAGCCGTTTCCGTATGCGTGCCGACGAAATACCACAAGGATGTTGCAATAAGCCTAATCAGGAATAAAATAAGCGTGCTGGTCGAGAAGCCAATTACGACGAACGCGGAAGAAGCCCGGGAAATGATAGGAGAAGCTGAAAAAAATAAAGCAAAGCTGATGGTCGGGCACATAGAAAGGTTTAATCCCGTGGTAGTGGAACTGAAAAAGAGAATAATGAAGAATGAGCTTGGCAAGATATACAAAGTTAACTGCACGAGGCTAAGCCCCTTTCCCAAGAGAGTGCTTGACGTCGGCGTAATAATAGACCTTGCGATACATGAAATAGACATATTAA
>JBBSWR010000296.1:0-1332 GCA_038046185.1 Nanobdellota archaeon | reverse complement strand
CCTTGGCGTGAGCCATGACCGGCAATGCCCCAAAAGCCCTCGTCATGTTGGCACAATCATAAATAGTAACCCAGTTAGTAATATGATGGACTAGCGGCTTATTCTTTCTTACTTTTTCAAAAATTTCTGAAATCATTTTGTTGCCGTTCATTTTTGTTTAATATCTGGAAATTTAGTTCATTTTTAAAGGTTGTTGAAATTTTTTATTTATTTTTATTAATTTTAAAAAAATATTCAATCCAGTTACCCATCCATCAGAGTCGTTTTTAATTTACCACTTCAACGTAATTAACAGAGAAATCTTTATAAATGATGTTGTATTACTCCCCGGTAATATGGTAGTAACCCCACACCAATTTGGACAAGTTGTTGATTTGTTAGGAGAACCTAGCTATCTTAGAGTTACATATCAATTGCCCATTGAATCAGGAGATTTGGGGAGGTTAGTTACAGATACTAAAGAACTTTTTGGCCAGAATACAAAAATAGGAAGATCTATCGACTTAACATTAGAAGTTCCTAAAGACCCTTTTAAATATCAACCAGTTACCCTTACTTCAGGAGTCGATACACAAATGCTGAAGAAGGCTTACGAAGCCAGTCTAAGAGTTGTCCAATGGAATATGGGAGACGATGATTCTATTAGCGGTGTATTTTTACACGAAGGCAAACCACAATTTACTAAAAATGGGGTTCCTAAAGATGCAGCAGTGTATCATTTAAGGGAAGTTGGATGGAGTTTTGAAGTTGGAACGCTTGGAATGGAAGGGGTTTTGAATGTCAGAGCAGATTATAAGGGGATTACTGTAAATAAAAGTGGAAAAAGTCACGCAAAAGAAGAACCCCTTATAGCATTACTTAAAGCTGAAACAATAACTTCTACTATTCATGAAGATATACCAAGTCACTAAAAAATTAACCTGATTAACTCATATCAACATTCAGATGTATCCTCTTTGATTTTCCAGAAATAAAAATTATAAATATTTTTAGTCTTTAACACTCATATAAACAAAATACCCTGATTTCTTTGCAATCACTTTTACGTTTCCAAAAACTTCTTCCATTTTTTTGCTTAAAGTTTTTCCTCCTTTGTTGTGGCGGGCGACAATCTGCAGGCTTCCGTCTTGCTTAAGATAATTTTTTGATTCTTCAATCAGCCTGAAGCATAATTCCTTTCCTGCCGTGTTGGGCGGATTTGAAACAACGGCATCAAAATCATTATCCTTAATTTTTTCGTATAAATTTCCCTGATAAATTTCCGCCTTAACATTATTCAATTCAGCATTTTTCTTCGCGAGCATTACGGCTCTCTTGTTTATGTCAGTCATA
>JBBSWR010000295.1:0-5369 GCA_038046185.1 Nanobdellota archaeon | reverse complement strand
AAACAGGATACGAAAGTTTTGTGTTTTATCCAAAAGAAGGGGATTTCCCGCTGAAGCTTCCCTCCGGAAAAGATGTAACCTATGATGTTGCCATTTATCTTGTTGACGGAGATAACCTAATCGGAGGCTATTCAGGAACATGGAAAGTCAATAAAGATGAATTGAATAATGCACAGCAGGCAATATTCCATGTAATTTATCAAGGCTCGGCAACAGAAGATGAAAGGGCTTTGTTTATATCCGGGATGGATTCATATTCAAAAAATATTCCAGCACCAGAATTAAAATAATATGGTTAAAAATAGGTATAATCAAAATAAAAATCAATAAATGACAGAAACAATAATTTAATAAAATAAATAAAATGAACAAAATAGTGCTCGATAAAATAACACGGCCAGTAGGTGTGGGAACTATCACAAGCCGGTCGAGAGCAGGAAGCCATGTTCCCCTGAATAAAAAGTTGAGAAATATTACAGAAAAACAATAAAACAAATAAAATAATTGACAAAAAAATTGAATGCAAAATAAATAAATAATAAATTGAGAAAATCAAATAAAAATAATTAAATAAAAAATCAGATAAAAATTCAAATTCAAAAAATGAGGCAGAAAATAAAAGATTTTATGGTGATATTCATGCTGCATCTAGTCTTAACCCTGCCGTTTTTCACAGCCCAGGTATTTGCAGACACTTCGAACTCAACACAGGCGGCTCAAATTAGCAGTTCGCCATTAACTCTTACCGTTTCCATTCCGGCATACGTAAACCGGAGGGTTATAGACATTTCCGGCTCCACAAAAGCAAATTCGGTTGTGAGCCTGTATGTAAATGACCCCGGCACCCCAAGAAAAACTTTAAGCAGCAGCGAAACTGCATCCGGAAAATTTTATTTCAGCCAGGTTCAGCTGCAGGACAGCAACAGCATAAAAATTACTGCAACAGACAGTTCAGGAAACAAAGTTGAGAAAACATTTGAAGTAGGAGTGGATACAGACTCCCCAGTTGTTAAATTGTCAAGCATAGCAAATCTCACTTCAAAAACTGATTTAAATATAACCGGGACTGTTAGCGAGCCTGTTATTGTAAATGTGTTTATTGATTCAAATGCAAACAGCTCGGCAGTTCCTCCAAAAATTAAAAAATTGAATTCAACAAAGATAAACCAAAACTCAGTTGAATTAAAATGGGAATCATCGCAGGACGAAGAGTTTAGCCACTATGTTATATACAGAAACGGCGTGCCAATTGCAACGGCAAACCCCTCAAGCTTTACAGTTTTCACTGACGCATTGGTTGACAGCGGCAGGGAATATACCTACCAAATTTCTGAGATAAATATTTTTGGAAACGAAGGCCCAAAATCCGATATGCTGGCAGTCAAGACGCTTAGCGGCGGAGCAATTCTGAACGCAAATTACCCTCCGGTTGATATTTTTGAAGAATTCAGAACGCCCTCATTTAGGACGAATGCAAGCGGCAGCTTTAACATCGGCACGCGGTTGACAAAAGGGGACGGAGTTTATGAAATTAAACTGGTTTTTGAAGACAAGGCCGGAAATAAATTCACTGCGCAAAAAATATTAACCCTTGACACGAAAAAGCCGACGGTCAAAATAACAACTCCCCCTACAGGCTCTTTAGTTTATGAAAATGTTGCCCACGAAGTGGATATAATCGGAAAGACCGAGCCGAATGCAAGAGTCCATCTTTTCATTGACAGGACTCCTTTCAGCTTTGATACAAACGTGCAGCTGGCAGGCCTGCCAAATGAAGTCCAGAATGTTCCGCAGTCAAATTTTGATATCACAGCGGATTTCCAGGAAAAGCTGGATAATGCTTCTGAAACAGCCCTTGAGTCAAAATGCAAATCGAGCCTCACAATAAAATCTTCATGCAAAGGCGGCGCTGACAGGTCAACAACCGCAGACAGGGATGGCAATTTCAAGTTTGAGAAAGTGGATTTAACATCCCAGTTTGGCATATCCACGAGAATTACGGAAGTTCCGCTTACAGATTTCAGGGATACAAACCTAAACCAGGATGCAAGAAATGCAAAGAAAGCAAATATTTTGATTGTCGCGACAGACCTCACAGGCCAGAGAGGATTTGCAAAATCAACGGTTGCAATCGGCACGTGCTGGAGCGGAAATTTAAGCTGGGATGTAATTCCTCTCACGCAGTTCCAAAGCCCGACATTGCTGAGCACGGAAAGGCTTGCCGAAGGAACTGAAGCACTGTACTTTTATTTTAATTATTCATACATAGGCAGGGGCGCGAATGCAAGAATCACGGGCGTATCTTTGGCAAAAGCATGCGGCACAAGAGAACTGATGGACCCTAGATTTAACATAAGCTGCAGGGTAATGCCTGCGGGCGAGACCCCAACAAAATTAAACAAGCCCGACAACACTTTAACTTATTCAGTTGTTCCGCTGGGCAGATTTGACGGCATGGATAAATTTTTGGGTGATGACTGGAAAAATTTCCTTAAGTCAATTAACAGCGAAATGTCATTTCCGTATAAAGTCCTGATTAGGTATGAGCACGATGTAATCGATGACAGCGGCCAAAGCAGAAGAATGGCTGAAACCCAGACTTCATGCCAGGAAGTCAGTTATGTTATTGACAACACTTTAATCGACCCGAGAAGAGTCATGCCGGATTTCATGCTTTATGGTTTCGTTGACTTTTTGCAGAGTTCAATAGACACTCTAACAAAAGTTCAGGAGCAGATTGACAAAGTTGTAGACTATGTCGGAATGACATGCTTATATTCATTCTTTGCGCATTTGGTTTTCAAGATTTACAGAAACTGGGTTGAGTTGTCAAGTGAAAAGATGTTCTGGCTTAAAAATTTTGCATTTAGTACTGGAGATGATCAAACAAATGATGAATGCAAGATAATTGCAAATGCAATTCTAAAAGAATATAACTTAGGCAATGAAAATGATTTCGCAAAATTAAAACTCAAGTATTTCAGCGACCCTAATTTAAAAAAATGTTTCCCTGCAAGTTACGCAGCATGGCAAAGGGAGACTAAGCTCTATGAAATCCAAAGATGGTCATGCGACAGAATTTTTGGGCATGCTGCTCCTTCAGGATGGACTGAAACTGAATCTGACGATAAATTACAGAAAAAATTCGAGGAGCAGAGTAGCTGTGTTGGAGACCAAAGTGACAGGGGATACCCATTAACCGCAGCTAATTGCAGGGACCTTGTATTGTCTCCATACGGCGAGAAAAAGGAAAACTTCGAGCTAGGGGCAAAGTGTTTTGAAGTAAAAAACCCGACTGGAAGCGGAAGCATACTTTATGTATTAGGCAACAATAAAGAAGGCAAAATTTGGGAATTGCATCAATCATCAGCCAATAGGGAAGCAAAAACAATTTACGCAATCAGAAAGGATGAGACTCATTTTTTAATACCTTCCCAAAAGAGCTGTGAAGAGCTTTGTGGAGTAAAGTCGAGCACAGCAAGGCAGCCGGTAAAAATTGGGAATGTACAAGTTCCTTTGAATAAAGACCTGAAAAGCAAAACAAACAGTGAGGCCGGAGCAGCATGCCTGCCTGTAAACCAATGCATTGGGCTAATTGGAACCACAATGCCTGATACTTTGGGTCAGCCAGTTGAAATAAAAGGCGCTTATAGGTACGGCTATGCAAGTAAGGTTTCAAGCTATGATCCAACACCCTGTTTCTATGATGGAACTAATATAAATGTTGTAGGTGATGACCTCAGTCAAAGAGAAGAATGCTGCTGCATAAATGCAAAGGAAGGGGCTGGACAAACAGCATATTACAATAAAGAGGATTTTGATAAAGCGACAAAAGATGCAGTTCATGAGTCCAAGAAATCCAGTTCAATTAACACAGTTCCAGCATCCAGCTTAGAAGATATGAAATGGAGTTACAGATATTCAAGAATTGGATTTGTGGCAGAAGCTGTAAGTGAGAATGGCGCAATTGTCGAGCATAATCAATACAATCCCAGCAGATACATTGAAGGGCGTGACAAGCCTGCATGCTTCGGCCAGGATAATCTGTTTTACAAAATGTTTGGCAAGGAGCAGGAAGTCTTGATAATAAACCCATTTAAGCAGGATACTGCAGCTTTGCAGTGCGTTTATCTTACCGGAGTCAACCAAAGGCTGCAGATGTACAAGAACATAATGACTGCAATGTCAAGCTGCCTGATTGAAATAAGACAAAATGGAAAAGCAGATGCGGGAGTTTGCAAGGAATTATTTACACAGCACGTTTGCGGATTATTGTCGCAGCTTATTTCATTCTTCCAGAACAGATGTGTTCCAGATAAAGAAAAAATTGATCCGGACAAAATGGAGTCAAGTTTCGGCGATAATATAAAGCAAGGATTAAAAAGTATTTCTCAGGGAATCTCAGAAGGCCAGCAGGAATTCTCACAGGAATACCAAAATGCAAAATTAAATAATTTATTGGGCATAGGGGAAGGGGGAGTTGCAAGAAAAATCTGCTTAGGCGCTTTTGGCTATGACTGGAGTTTGACGGCAAACAACTTGATTGATGCTGCTTACACTTCCCCATTCGCAACTTTAGTGCAGCCTGTCACAAAAACAAGGGAGTTTTTGACTGTTGACCCGGTATCAGCAATGCCAAAATACGAATATAGGGCATCATGGATAGTCAATCCGGGATGTGATTTGGATAATTACAGAATTGATTTGGCTTGTGTCACCCAAAGGGAAGCTGATAAATATGCTGCCCAGGGTGTAAGATGCGGCTCTGTGGGTGCTGCATCCATAAACGGGATTGGCTCTTACGGCACATCAACAGCTTACAATAACTGCGACTGCCTCGGATTGAATCAGGAGCAAGGCCCAACATCCCCCTTCTTCCAATTTTCAGGAAGACTGCCGCAGAATAAACTGTCTAATCTGGACCATCATCTGGTTGTTGAGCAGCCTTACCGTTATGACCATCTTAAATTTACCTTGAGGACGGATAGAAGAATTCCTGCAAATATGCAGCAAAATTGCTTCCCTCCGGGATACGAGAATGGGGTATTTTATGCCCCCTTAAGTGACAAGACCGTAAGGGATATTGCAGACTGCACAGTAGATCCTTTGAGTGGCGTCTTCAAATGCGGTGGAGGAATAAATTTCAACAGCAGGAAAGGAACATTGCAAGTAAATGAAGTCAGGCTGATTTCAGGAGGCAATGATCTCAGTGCTGAAGCAAACAAGGATACAATGCAGTTTACTGCGGGAGATTCTCTATCAGTGCAAATGAGAGTTACAAAAACAGGAAAAGACAAATGCGTAAGGGTATCTTTGCTCCCGGATATGATTCCGCAGCCAATTGAGGGAATAACAGTTGATGGAATTAA
>JBBSWR010000294.1:0-2128 GCA_038046185.1 Nanobdellota archaeon | reverse complement strand
TTAATTAGAAATGAAACAAGGTTTATTTATAGTTTATGGTTTAGTGAATAAATTATATTTGTTTTCAATATAGAATATAATTAGGTTGTAACGATGGATACAAAAATTTATATTTAGTGTATTTCAACTTATTTCAATGAAAACTGATTTAGTTGTCGCAGGATATATTTTTGATAAGAACAAAGTTCTTTTAATTCATCATAAAAAATTAGACTTGTGGCTTCCGGTTGGAGGGCACATCCAAAAAAATGAAACTCCGGATGATGCTTTGCTAAGAGAAATAAAAGAAGAAGTTGGGCTTGAAGTTGAAATTATTAATAATAATAAATTTGGGATGGTTGGAAATGTGAAAAAGAATTTGGCAATCCCATTTAATATCAACTTGCATTCTGTGGGAGACCACGACCACTGCTGCTTATTTTATGTTTGCAAAGCAATTGATGCCGGCAAATTGAAAATTGACCGTAATGAATTAAAAGATTATGAATGGCTCTCAAAAGAGGAGCTGAATCAAAATCACGTGCCTGCCGATGTAAGGGCTATGGCTCTGAAGGGGTTTGAAATTTTGGATAGAAATATTTAAATATATCAAATTAAATTGCAGAACTATGTCAGAAAGGAAGGAAGCGTGGATGAGGATTATTGTGGGGATTGTCTCCGGAATAATTCTAAGCTTATGGAAAACTTTGGTGATGGCACTGACTATATTCCACTGGATTTATGTTATGTTCTCAGGAAAGAGAAGCGGTGGAATTGCAGAGTTCTGCAACCTGTGGACAACACAGGCTTACAGGTTTGTGCGCTACATGACTTTCTCAACAAACTCAAGGCCTTTTCCGTTTTCAGAGCTCGGCGATGCGATGCACCCGGTTGAGTTCAAGACTAAGAAAAAGTAATCAAATCCTTCCGCTTCTTAAGTACTCGTCAACATCTACTTCATTTAGATTTTTCTTTTTGACAAATTTTCTTGTGAATTTTGCGCTTTGGTTTTTTAGATACAGCCCATACAGCAAGCCAGCGCCCATGCCGGTGAGATGGGCTATGTTTCCGACTCCCGACGGAAAGAAAACTCCGAAAATGTCCATTGCAGCGTAAATTATTCCTGCCAGCCATAATGGGGTTGGAACGACGTAAAAGAACAGCAGCCTCAGATTTGGCATAAGAATGATTAACATGCCTATCACACCCATTATAGCCCCGCTTGCACCCAATGAGCTTGAATAGAAAAAACTGGAGATTAATCCTGCAATTACTCCCGCTGACAAATAGAATATAAGAAACCTTTTTGCCCCTATCCTTGATTCAAGAAGAGGTCCAAACATAAACAATCCCCACATGTTATAAAACAAATGCAGTGGGCTGCCGTGAAGGAAAATGTGGGTTATCAAAATCCACGGCCTTGTGTATATATCGGCAGATGACAAAAGAAAAGCTTCTGTAAACCAGTCTCCCAATACAAACTGAAGAATAAAAACTGCTATTGTAACTATAGCCAAAGGGAAAGCGGCAGACCTTATTTCAAACTTCATACTGGTGAAGTATCACTGTTTTTTTTAAATCTTTGTTTTTCGTAAAAACATTAATATATAATTGTTTATTTTGACAAATTATGACAGATTTAGTTGCATGCTTGTCTTCAGGCGAGAAAAGCCAGAGCCACGTTGAAAGGCTGATTAACGGGCAGGACTGGTCGAATGTAGTTGTCATTACAAATGAGCTTGGGAGAAAAAATTTCAAATCCTCTAAAGAGATTGACTTCGTGGTTGTTGACTTCCAAAAGCCGGTTTTTGAGCTGATAGCAGACATACAAAAAGGCATTAGGGGAAAATTAACAGATTTGGAAGTTGCCCTTAATCTCGTTTCCGGCAACGGAAAGGAGCATATGGCAATTCTTTCTGCTTTGCTGAAACTTGGATTGGGGATTAGGTTAATGGCAGTCACTAAAGAAGGGATTAAAGAGTTATAAATTTGGATTATTTAGTTTTCTTTCGTAATTGAATTTAATTATCAGGGAGGGAATATCTTGCTGCACTAAAAGTTATTTAGTTGCCCTCCACCAACCCCTAGAAGAAGTATATGACCTCCTCCCCAAACCCTAAAGGGTGGGGTTTCCCGTTAGGTTAAGCAA
>JBBSWR010000293.1:0-6041 GCA_038046185.1 Nanobdellota archaeon | reverse complement strand
TGGACAGGCTCATGGGATGAGTCTATGCAGCAGTAGATTTCTTGGGTTTTATTAATAACTTTTATAAATAAACTAATTTGCTATTGTCCTGTGCGCCAGTAGCTCAGCCTGGATAGAGCGATAGCCTTCTAAGCTATAGGCCCGGGGTTCGAATCCTCGCTGGCGCGTTTAATTTTTTGTTTACTGAGTTTTATTCAATCGGTGCGTTTTTTCTTCAAATTTTTCAAATAAAATTTCAAAATAGAAACTTTTAAATATCGGCTTCCTCAGAATCAGGGCATTAAACAGGAAAAGGTGATTTTAATGAAGTTTTTAGAAAACAAGAAGGGAATTGTTACGCACCCCGCTAGCATGTTTGTTATCGCGCTGATACTCGGGCTTGTGCTGGCATATGTTTGGATAAATTACATAAGCATTCCAAACCCATTCTGCAAGTAACAAATTAAAAAAGGTGATTTTAATGAAATTTTTAAAAAATAGGAGTGCGTTTGTGACACACCCGGCAGCTATGTTTGTTATGGCTTTAGTGCTGGGGTTAGTGCTGGCGTACGTATGGATAAATTATGTAAGCATTCCGAACCCGTTCTGCAAATAGATTTGAGTTATTTTTAATATTTTTCTTAATTTTTTGTTTTTGGAAATATTTACAGGGAACTTTGAATAATCTATTATTTTGCTGTTACATTCAACGTTTTCTATAGTTCCATTGCAAATGTGGCTATAGCCATAAGTGCTCCTTCTACAACCAGAATAAGCTTGTAAAAAGTTTCTCCTACCCAGCCAAATGCCGCCCAGCTTCCAAGAAATCCCATATTATTTAGTGCCGGCAACAGCGAAATAATTAAAATCACTCCGGCGGCTATTATTGAAATTGGACCCAGTACGTTGCTGTTTGTGACTTCAACAATCGCTGCATAGGCGAGAATGATTCCGGCTATTGCTGCAATCCATACAAGCGCGCCTCTTGACAATCCAAAAGGGAGAATTTTCAGCAGCGAGAGCAGGCCAATCGCGCCGACGATTACGCCTATAATGCCTATCACCCAATCGCGCATTTGCATCATTTTGATCGTACCTCTTTTTTAAAAGAAATAATTATCTCCTTTTTTGTGCTTTAACTTCTATTTCCTGGGCTAGCTTTTCTGCTTCCTGCTCAGCGGCAAATATCCTTCGCATACCCTGAGCGAGAACGTGCATATCCTCAGCCAATTTTTTCTTCAATACTTCAAAATCTATTATTCTTTCCTGTTCAGGTAATTTAGGCATCACGCTCTTCAAATAATATCCTGTCATTATCTTTTCATCATCATTAATATACCACAATGTTAGTATAACCAGCAGGAAATCCCTTTTCGCAACCAAAGCGTCACTGCGTAAAGTATTTTCTATGCCAATTTCTATGTGTTTCAGAATATTTTCCAATTGCTGTAAAGCAGCTTGCTTATTCTTTGAACTGTCCCAGGCTGCCAATGCCCTTTGAAGCGCTTTTTTGTCATGCCTAAGGCGGCTTATCCCTTTGCTTGCCGACCTTATGTCGAGCCTCATCGCCATTGCGGCAAAAATATTTGTCTGGGTGGACCCTAAATGCCTTATTTCTTCCATTAAAGCTTTGTGGTCTCCTCTCTTCTCAGCAACTTTGATTATGGGCTCTAGGAATCTGAAATAAATTTTTCTTTCTTCGGCATTCTCGCTAATTAATGTTATGTTAATTTTTTTGCCAAACTCCCTTTCATAGCCAGTAGGCCCGTGGCGTACCTCGTGCTCCAATAAAGTTCTCTCTATTTCTTTCACTTCTCTCAGGGTTAAAGTTTCTTCAATCTCTTCGTCAAAGCCCAGCTGGAATTCCTCCTTTTCGAGCTTTTTTGCTTCTCTGTTTACCTTTAAATCATCTTTTAGAGCTCTGGTAACTCTATGCTCTTTTAGAACTTCTTTTGGAATCTTATCGTAAATAAGAAATTTTATGCGGTGGAGGCTGCGGACAACTTTTCTTTCCCGGCGCCTCATCTGCACGCGCAAGAAGTAAGGTAATTTTATCAGTTTACTCCAGTAGTGTGTTAACCATCCTTCTGCCATAAAAATTCAACCTCTACTTATTAGCTGTATTGTATTCCGTTTCTTCTAACTCATTTTATATAAATCTTTCTTTTTTGTTGAGCTTTTGAAAGTGGTGAAATTAAAATATAAACAAAAACTATTTATAGAGTAAAGACTTACCAGTTAACAATAGTTAAGTTAAAATTTATGAGGTGACTAAAATGCATGAACTGCCAAAATTGCCATATGAATACAGTGCTCTGGAGCCTTATATAGACGAGCAGACGATGAAGATACATCATACAAAGCATCATCAGGCTTATATTGACAAATTAAACGGCGCAGTAAAGGGAACTCAATTTGAAAATATGGATGTAAATGAATTGTTAAGAAAATTAAATGATGTTCCTGAAAATATAAGAACAGCCGTAAGAAATCACGGCGGCGGTCATTCAAACCACAGCTTTTTCTGGCAGGTAATGGATCCGAAGGCTGGAGGAGAGCCGCATGGCAATGTTGGCGACGCCATTAAGCACACTTTCGGCGGCTTTGACAAATTCAAAGAAGAATTTACAAATGCAGCTATGAATAGGTTTGGGTCTGGGTGGGGATGGCTGGTTTTAAATAATGGAAAATTAGAGATTTACAGCACGGCAAACCAGGATTCTCCTTTGATGGAGGGGAAAGTGCCAGTTTTGGGCATAGATATGTGGGAACATGCTTTTTATTTATTGAGACAAAACAGAAAAAATGAATATATAGATGCTTTTTGGCACGTCGTAAATTGGAAACAAGTTGAAGATAATTATAGAAAAGCTAAAAAATAATATTAATTTATTTCTTCTTCG
Source organism: Nanobdellota archaeon (assembly GCA_038046185.1). GTDB lineage: Archaea > Nanobdellota > Nanobdellia > Woesearchaeales > GW2011-AR4. The sequence continues at coordinate 3,159 of JBBSWR010000293.1, read as the reverse complement.
CTTTATTTTTATCCTGAAACTTGACGGCAAAATAATAAATTGTTGCGCCTATCATTCCTAATACCACTACTACAACAATCCACACTACTTTTTCATTTTCTTTTTTGAATTCTCTTTTTGCGCAGTCAATTATCATCCAAATCCAGAATGCAAATCCTGCAGCAGCCAATGCTATAATTAATAAAATCAAGAAAACCATTCCGCCAATAAGCCCTGTTAACATTTTGTAGAAAATTATTCTTCAGCTGAGCTTTTGTCTTCCGCTTTAGCTTTCTTTTTCGGCTCTTTTAATTTTTTTGTGATTGGTATTTTCTGGCGGCACTTCTGGCATTCAAAAATATAGGACTGAACTCCCTGAAATGACTTTCTTTTGTACTCCGAGGTTGTTTCGCCTTCGTTGCCGCAGTGCGGGCACTTGTATTCGACGTTTAAAATCAAGCTGTTTTCCACCTGCTCATTGCTTTCCTGATAGCCGCAGGAGTAACAGTCATAATGGCCAGCTTTCTTGTCAACTTTGCCTCCCTTTTTTTGAGGCTTGCCCATGATCCCTTTTTTGCATTTGGGGCATTCTTTTCTGAAAACCCATGCCATTGTCCGGCCTGAATCAGTAGTCCTGTTGGTAAAATATACGCACTCTTCCACGCTTTTCGGTTTTTTTAATGTCATTTCTATTCTATCTCATTTATCTGCTTCCACAATTTTACCGCCTGTTCGTAAGTGAGGCTGTTTATGAATTCCTCACTCAGATTTTCTATTTTCCTGAACCCTTGCTGGTATATTTCTAACGTAACATTTTCCGGGCAGAAATGATTTATTGTGCTGCTGTCCCTATTGGCATCTTTCAATAATTCGTAAAAGCTGGCATTCAGGAACATAACATCTTTCTGCGATAAGTTGGCCAGTTTGGAATTTTGCGGGTATTTATCCACAAAATCCTTAAGCTTGCTGATGGCTTCAAAGCCTTTTAAAGCAGATTCGTTCTTGAATTTCACAGTTTCGATTATTAAAGGCCTTATCTTGCAGCCAAATCCTTTTTTTGTCGTTCCGGAATCGCCGTATCTGAGGCTGTTGACAAACTGCCTGTCTGACTCGAAAGTAAGCAATCGATAATCTACAAGCTCATTGAAAGCTTCCTGGTCCTTGTCCAGCTTGAGCTCTTTTAGCTCTTGGTATGAGTTTATGATTGCATCAATTTGATTTACATCTGCCAGGTAAGAATTAGGTGTTATGCCATATTTTAAATTAACATCATTCATTTGATCCAACCCGTAAGAGAAATCTTTGGGCTTGGCGCATCCCGCAATCAAAACCAATAAAACCACAAGCAATATTTTTTTCAAGCTGCATCCTCCATTATTAATACTAATCAGCTGTGGAAGGATTGCGCTTATTTATTCTTTTCGATAAACAAAAATTATTAAATATCCCAAATAAGCTAAATTTATGGCTTATTATGATAATATTTCGGAAGGATACGATGAGCTTTACAGGGATGAGCAACTCAAGAAATTGAACCTTATAAAGTCCAAAATCAAGATAGGGAGGAATTCAAAGCTTCTTGATGTCGGGTGCGGAAGCGGCGTGTCTTCAGATTTTGGCTGTTTTGTTGTTGGCATAGACCCAAGCATGGGGCTTTTGAAGAATAATAAGAATAAAATGAAAATTACCGGGGTTGCGGAAATGCTTCCGTTCAAGGACCATTCTTTTGACTGGGTTATTTCAGTGACTGCAATGCATAATTTTGATGATGCTGAAAAATCAGTCAGTGAAGCCAAAAGGGCCGGCAAAGATGATTTTGTTTTTAGCGTACTGAAAAAATCAAAAAAATTCGATAAAATAAGGGAGATTATCCACAAGAATTTTGAGGTTTATAACGCTGTGGAAGAAGACAAAGATGTAATTTTCTTCTGCAGGAAACCATAACCTTTATATATATAAAATGACTACTATATAATAATTACAAAAATGAAATTAATAATGTTTGCTGCATTGTTTGCAATTCTGCTAGCTTTAAGCATATCGGCGAGAGGGCTTGAAATTACGGAGATGAGGATGAGCGTGGATTACAATGAGGCATACACATATCAGCTCGAAAACAAGGACAAGGCAGATTTTGCTGACGGCTTGGCTAATAATTCCAGAATAAATGCCGATGTTTTTCCAGGCAACAATGTGACTTTCACAGTAAGGATGGAAAACACTCTGAGCGGCAGCGGCCCGGAAACCAGAATGAACAACGCTTTTGTTAAGATTATAGTAGAAGGCATAGATGACGGTTCAGATATTGAGGCAGACAGCGATGATTTTGAGCTTGAAGGAGGGGATGATGCATTAGTAGACCTAAAGTTCCCTGTGCCGTTTGATGTAGCTACCGGAACTTATGATGTGACTATTGATGCGCAGGGGGAAGGCAGAAACGGCACTTTTTATTTTACGGAGAATAAGCTTAAACTTGAAGTCAAGAAGCTGAGGCATGACATTCAGATAGTAAAATACCAGCTGAACCCAAGCATAATTAACTGCATCAACAGGAAAACAAGAATATCTGCAGACATAATGAATCTTGGCTCAAATGCAGAGGATAATATTGCTCTGGAATTCAAGTCGGGCGAGCTTGGTATAAATTCCATTGACAGAGGAATATTACTTGATTCCTCGAATGACGCCAATGATGAAGACAGAAAATACACAAAAATTCTGCCAGTGGAAATTTCACCAGCAATCAGGCCGGGTGTTTATCCTATAACTGTAAATTTATATTGGGAGGGTTATGTATTGTTCGACCGCGAGATACTGACTCTTGATTTGAGGGACTGTGACTCAGCTGTAATTCAGAATCAGACAGTGCAAAATACAAACCAAAATACTGAATCAATTACAAATCAGCCAATTCAAACTGAAAGCAATAATAACGCAGGCAGTAGCACCCATTTATTGCAAAACATTTCAATTTCGGGCACTCCTGCACTTGTATGGGTTGTTTTGGGGGCGTTTGTTGTTTTTGTTCTGGTAATAGTGATAATCTTTGGATATTCCAGGAAAGGCAGGCAGTAAAGTTCTAAAGAGAATTTTGAAAATCACCTAATAGCCGAAGTTATCTAAAAGTGTGTTATCCGTTTATTATTTCCTTTCGACAGATTAATTCGTTTCATAATATTA
>JBBSWR010000292.1:0-2009 GCA_038046185.1 Nanobdellota archaeon | reverse complement strand
TTTGTTTTCCAAATCAAGCTCATTCATCGCTTTTAGTTCCTTGGCTTTCATCTTTCTTTTTCCGCGGGCTTCTCCGCTTTGGCTTGTCTGCCTTTTTTTCTTCCTTGGGCTCTTCCGGCGCTTCTTTTACTTCTTCAACTTTAGTTTCTACAAAATCAACCAGCTCTATATCGTCAGGCAATTTCAAATCCGGCGGCATTATTGAAACTTTAACTCCGATAACTCCGGTCTTCAGCTGAGCCTGCGCATTTGATTTTCTAACGCTCAATGCTATGTCGCCGCATTTCTTCAGGTATCCTTGGTAAAATCTCCAGGATTTTGCCCTTGCGCTTGGAACTTTTCCGCTTATGCTTATTTCAATTCCAAGAGCGCCTGAGCGCATGACTTCTGTCATTATCTTGTGGCCTATTGCCTTGAATTTTTCTGAGCCGAATTTTTCCAGAGCATCAACAATCTTTTCCGCAACAATAGTCGCATCAAGGCTTGGATTTTCAACTTCACTTATTTCTATCTGAGGGTTTTCAAGATTGAATCTTCTTTTCAAAGTTTTTGTCAGCAACTTGATGTTCTGCCCCTTTCTTCCGACTATCAATCCCGGCCTTGAGGTATAGATTACTATCTTCTCTCCCAGGGGAGTTTTGATCATTTTTGTATGGCTGTGGCCAACATTGTTGAGGCTTTGTGTTATATACTCCTCAATTTGAAATTCCTTAATTTTCTGCGCTACGAATTTTCGTTCAATCATTCTTTTTTCACTTTTGTCCCTTTTTGCTTTGCCTGTTTTTCTTCTGATTTCTTTGTTTTTTCCTCAACACAAATTTCAACATGGGTTCTTTTCATTCTTCTTCTTGAAAATCTTCCGTAGTGCCATGCCTTTCCAGCCTTGTGGGCGCTCATGTGAACAATAACTAAATTTGAAGTGTTCAGCCCCTTGAACTGCGCATTTGCCTCGACGCTTTCAAGCAACTTGATAAGCTCAAGCGAGGCTTTTTCCGGGTAACTTCCGGGCCCAATTTTTGTCTTGTGCGACAAATCAGCATTAAATCTTTTGAACGGAACTGCGACTTTTTGCTCTGTGACCCGCAGCAAAATCTTTTTTGCATCAGCAATATTTTTGTGCCTGATAAAATTGCAAATTTCATAGCTTGTCTTGTATGAAATAGGCAAAGCCACTCCGACGGCCCTTGCCATGTGCTCCTTATTGTAATCTCTGAATGTGTATCCTACCATTTTATCCTTACTTGACTGACAAGCTTGCGCTTGAACGTGTAGCTCCGATTCCAGGTGCGCTGTGCTGGACCCTTCTCCTTGTCGAAACAAATTCACCAAGGCAGTGGCCAATCATTTCTGATTCAATAATTAAAGGCACAAATTCTTTCCCCGAGTGAATTTTTATTGTAAATCCTATCATCTCAGGCAAAATTATCATATCCCTGCAGTGAGTCTCAATATTTTTCTGGTTTGTTCTTACTTTCTTGAGCAAAATCTGCTCCTGCTCCGTGAATCCCCGTTTGATCTTTCTTCTTTGCCTTGAGGTCAGCAGCTGTCCCAACTCATTCATGCTCATTTTCCTGAGCTCTTCAAGCGTTTTTCCCTTGTATGTGAATTCTTTCTTTGCCATGTTTACTTCCTGCCTGTCCTTTTAGGCGCAATCTTTCCAACCTTTCTTCCGGGAGGCGAGTTTCTTGCTGACTGAGTTGGAATTCCCTTTGCGTGGGAGCTTCTTCCTCCAAACGGATGTGATACGGAGTTCATTGATGTTCCTGAAACTATAGGCCACATTTTATTTTTGGCTTTCATCTTGTAAAACTTGGTTCCTGCCTTTAGGAACGGCTTTTCTATTCTTCCCGAGCCGGCAACAATTCCTATAATCGCCCTGCATTCAGGAAGGAAAGTTTTTCTCTTGCTCGATGGCAGCTCAATAACAATTCCGTCTTCCATCTTTGTGATTATCCTTGCGAAAGTGCCGCTTGACCTTACAAACTTGCCGCCGTCTCCCGGGCTGGATT
>JBBSWR010000291.1:0-1924 GCA_038046185.1 Nanobdellota archaeon | reverse complement strand
AGTTCCATTATAGAGTATAGTTTTGCATTAGTATTTAAAAGTTTAATTATTTCGGTACGTTCGAAACAACTATAAATGGAAAATATTGTTTATGTTTTTAAGAACCATAATAAGAGCTTTTTTTGTAGCCCAGTTTCATTCTTGTGTCGTCGTAATGCTTGTGCCCGCTCAATATGATTTCAATAAAATCCGCATTTTTCTCTTTAACCAGCGTTACCCTGATGTCAGACGCTATTTTTCTGAAAAAGACCAGCAAATGCTTGTAGTTTTTCTTTGGCGGCGTGGACATGTCGGCTAAATCATTCTTGCAGTCTTCGCACCATGCGAGAAAATCTTGCAGCATGCCTTCCTTTAATTGCTCTGCATATTTATCAAACTCTTTATTAAATTTCAGCTGTGGGCCGAATATGCTAAGCAATTGCTTTCTTATCTCTTTGTATTCCATAGAGCAGCTCCTCGTATGCTTTTTTGTATTGGATAAGGTTCTTATTATGTTTTGTGGATTTAATATCCTCTTCCAGTGTTTGGATGTACCAGTGAATGCCAACATACAGGTAGCTTTTGGAAAATAAGGCAGTGCACAACTCCTTGATATAAGCGTCAAGAATCTCCAATGATGATGCCTTAACCAGCTCCTGCAGCTCTTTTGGGTTGAGGATATGATTCTTGCAGAATAAGTAGTAATCAAAAACCAGATGCCGAGTCATTTCCGGCTTTTTTTCCTTGTTCCTGCATTCAATGACAGCTTCGTGGTAAGTGCTCATGACTTCAGACAGCTTTGGCTTCTTCTTTGCCAACTTATTTGGAATAGGGAAAGTTGAAATTGAAATTTTTGCAGCTGACTGGAATACCGGTTTTTCTAATCGCTTCCCGGAGATAAAGATAAGATGATGGTTCCCTTCCCATTTTTCCTTGTAGCCTTTTTCCCTTACAATAAAAATATCAATATCATTGTAATTTTTGGAGAAAAGAAAGGAGCCTGCTATGAACACTTTGCCACTATTTACGCTGTACTCTTTGACAAGCTTTTCAGCTCCTTCAAGCCTCCCTTCAATAATATCCTCGTAGCCTGTAATGTAGAGTTTTCTTCCCTCCCTTCCCCTTATAATGCTTAGCGCTTCCATCTTCTTTTTTATAGAGGTGTACAATGCTTTTTTCTCGGCATTGCTTAGCTGCCTGCCCTCTTTCCTTTTCTTCATCACCTTCAGCTGCTTCCTGGTAAAAATAAGCGGCTCAAATTCCTTTTCATGCTCTAATACAATTTTTAATAAATTTTCATCCATATTACCTTAAAAAGTAATACTTATATATAAATATATTGATTATTATGTAAAAATATTAAGAAGTATGCAATTTGCCATTTGGTAAATTATAAGTTTTTGGAGGTATCATTTATTTATCGGCAAATTGACAAAATTTTAACGAGATTAGGCAGCCTGTAAATGAAATAAAAAAATTTCCAAGAAGAGTGCCCTCAGATTAAAAAATACCAATTAGTTCTACTTCCCTGAATGGACCTGCAAGTGCTGGTTGTGCCATTCTATTATTCCCCCTTCGAGCACCATTGCTTTGTAACCCATTGATTCCAAGAAAGAAGAAGCAATTTTTGCTGTAGCCCCTACATTGCAAACTATAACTAGTTTTTTGTCTTTTGGCAATGCACTTAGCTTTTTTCTTGCCAGTTCGTGGTTTCCGTGCCAGATATTGTTGTAGATGTCAATGTTTATGCTGCCTTTTATGTGGCCGTGCCTGAAATGATGCTCATCCCTTATGTCAACAACTAAAAGTGATGGATCTTTGCTGCTGAAAAGCTCCTTAGCGCTTATTGATTCCATTTTTCTTGTTTTTGTAGGATGTAAAAATAAATATTCCTAAGATTATCGCGGCTATTGTAAAAGTCACTGCAATCCATACCCCTGTACCC
>JBBSWR010000290.1:0-1734 GCA_038046185.1 Nanobdellota archaeon | reverse complement strand
TTGCAAAATATCCGGCCCCAAACCCGTTGTCAATATTCACAACAACAACACCCGGGGAGCATGAATTCAGCATCGTCAATAAAGGCGCAATACCCTTGAATGAAGCGCCGTAGCCAACTGACGTCGGAACTGCAATAATTGGCTTGCCGAATAATCCTGATACAACGCTCGGCAGAACGCCGTCCATTCCTGCGACAACAATCAGAACATTTGCGCCTTCAATCTCATTTTTATTATTAAGCAGCCTATGCAACCCGGCAACACCAACATCATAAATTCTTTCAACTTTGTTGCCCATTGACTCTGCAACAACAGCCGCTTCTTCTGCAACATTTATATCGGAAGTGCCGGCAGTCAGAATCAAAATTTTATTTTTTATTTTGTTGTCTGATTTTTTTTTATTGATTATTATTGTTTTTGATTTCTCATTGTATTCTGCGTTTTTAACGTGTTTTTTTACCGCTTTAAACATTTCTATCGTTGCTCGTGTTGCAAGAACAGTATTATTATCATTGAATAATCTTTCCACTATCTCAACAACCTGATTAACAGTTTTATTCTGGCAGAAAACAACCTCAGGAAATCCTTTTCTTAATGCCCGGTGATGGTCAATCTTTGCAAATCCCAAATCCTCAAAAGGAATAAATTTTAATTTTCTTATAGCATCATCTACGCCAATCTTTTTACTCTTAACTTCATTCATTATCTTTTTTACTTCCTGCTCATTCATTTTTTATTAAAATATTCAAATTTCCGCTCTTAAAATCGGAAATTTCTATTTCATCAAATCCTATCTCTGTGAATTTTTTATTTATCAAGTCAAAATTATTATTGATTACAATTTTATCACATTCATTAACCTCAATCCTCGCATTTTTCCCAAAATGCCTCACTCTTAATTCAAAAATGCCAAAATCTTTCAGGAAATTTTCCGCTTCCTCAACCATTTTCAGCTTTTTCAATGTTATTTCCTGCCCGTAAGGGACTCTGGAAGACAAGCATGGGCTTGATGGCTTGTCCCAGCTTCGCAAGTTCAGGTATTTTGCCATTTCCCTGATTTCATTTTTTGTCAGTTTCGCATCTTTCAAAGGGCTTATTACCTTATGCTCATCAGCAGCCTGCAATCCCGGCCTGTAATCGCCTAAATCATCAGAATTTGTCCCGTTCAGGATATTTTTTATTCCCAGGTGAATTGAAACTTGTTTTAATTTATTATATAACTCGGTTTTGCAGTAATAACACCTGTTATTTGGATTCTTAAAGTAACTTTCATTTTCTGTTTCAGCTGTACTAATCACCAAATGCCTTGCTCCGATTTCTTTTGCAATTTTTTTTGCCTCTTCAAGCTCCCTTCTTGGAAGCGAAGGGCTGTCTGCCGTAACTGCAACCACATTCTGCCCAAAAGCATCATAAGCCGCTTTCAGCACAAGAACGCTGTCAACTCCGCCGGAAAAAGCAACTATAGCACTGCCTAATTTTTTAATTTCATTTTTCAAATTTTCATATTTTTGCGTTATTTCCATTTTATACAACTGAAAACACCATTAGTGCGCCATAAATCACGCCTGCGCTTCCTGTAACAAATGTTACCAACTTATATGCAAAATTGCTGTGCAGCTTTACAAGGGGATATGAAAAAACACAGGTAAAAAGTAGCATTCCAAGCACGACACCTATGCTGAAAATTCCAAGCCCCAAAATCAATCCGCCAAGCGAGGTGACTGCAAATGACGC
>JBBSWR010000289.1:0-5351 GCA_038046185.1 Nanobdellota archaeon | reverse complement strand
GTAGCCGTTGTCAAGCCTTACAGTGAAGTTGCCGTCAAGTTCTGCCGTATTGTTCAGCGTGTCATTAGCGTATATGGTGAAGTTTACTTGGCCTATCGGGAAGCTGTCGCCAATGTTGAACGTCGTCGTCCATAATCCGTTTATCAGGCTCATCAAGCCGGTAAATATCGTAGTGCCTGCCGACTTTATGCTCTGCCATACCCTGATGTATACGCGGCTAACGCCTGAGCCGTAATCGGAAGCGTTTACTATTATTGTCAGGTTGTCGTGCCTCTCTATTGAGTATGTGACATTGACTAATCTCTTGTCGTTGTCAGTCATGTTCATAAGGACTATCGCCGGGCCTGAGCTGTCTATCGTAAACACCCTTGCCGTGGCGTTTGACGTGCCGTTCATTACGCCATCGTTAGGCGTGATGTTGATGAGATAGTCTGTCCCATCAGCAACTAATGAGATATTCCACCAGTAGTTTGTCCATTCTACCCTTAGGTTTGAGATATTGGCAGTGTAAGGCCCGCCGCCTGCGCCGGTTCTCCTAACTTTTATGGGGAAGTCGCACATGTCCGATGGCTGCCTTGTGCAGTTCAGGCTCAAGAAGTCATGGGCCCTTGAAATGTTTGAGATTGAATAGTTGCCTGCTGTTGTCAACTGATATTCGTAGATTGTGTCATTACCAATATCTATGTCGTACGTTGCTACGCCTGTTGTCTGGATGTCGAAGCTGAACCTTGTTATATTGGCTATTTTTGGCACTGAGACGTATGAGACGTTCCTTAATGCCGCATCTGCCAGGTCTAGCGACATGTTCAATGCGGAATTGTTGAACGTGTTGTTGTAGCCGTAATTGTTCGCCAATATAGACCACGACGTCCCGTTGTCTGCAGAATAGTATATCGTATAGCTCAACGGCATGGACGAAGACTGCCTTGTCCAGTTGATTGTTGTCGCGCCAGTCATATTGTCTCCGCCTACGGGGGCTGTCTGGGTCAACGGCCCGCAGTCGCCCGTGCCCCTGCTTGCCGGCCTGACGTTCATCTCGTAGAAGTTTCCGTGCTCATGGTATATGCCGTTGATGTAGTCTTCGACGCAGTAGTCTATCGCTATGCTGCTGCCGTTGCTCGTCCCGTTGCCGCCCCTGAAATGGTTCAGCCAGAACTTGTTGCTGGTGATGTTGTTGGCGCTGTCCAGCTGGAAGCCCACATCGTTCACGCCTGAGCTCCTCAGGATGTTCTTAGTGAAATTGTTGAACGTGATTACGCTTGGGCTGATGCTTGCGAAGTAGATTGCAGATGTCGAAGCCGTGCTTATTATCGTGTTGTTCCTTACCGTATTGTACGAGCCCTGGATAAGCCTCAACGGAGCCACGTTGCCCGAGGACACCAGGATGTTGTTCTCTATGACCGTCTCATTAGCAGGGAACAATGACACGTACCCTGTGCTGTTCATGATGTTAGATGTTATGGTCGTGTTTATCGTGCCCAGAAGGTTAATTCCGTAAGGTATGAAGTTTGAATGGATCTTGGTATAATTAGCACTATTCAGATAAATAGAGTTCAGCGCGTCAGAGGCGTTGGAAGTCAGGTTGTTATAAGATATGTTTGCCCATTCCACGCCGTTTAGGTACAGCGGATAGCTAGACTCTTTCCTCACTGTCACATTGTTAGATACGATGGTCACGTTCCTTGAGCTGGTAAGCTGGATGCCGTACTGCGTCGTGGACATGTCTGCCAGCACATTGTTGTATTTTATCGTCGTGTTGTGCGCCAGCAGGCTTATTGCTCCGGCTGTTTGCACGTAGCTGGTTATATTGTTGCTTGTGACGTTCCATGCGTTTGCTATAAAGATGCTATTTATAGCATTCTGGCCGGACGCACCGTAAAGCATGATTATATTGTTATATGCTATCATTGCATAATGAACATTCGCCGTTGGCGACTGTATGCCCATTGCCTTGTCAATCGTGATGTTGTTGAACGCCATCGTTGCGTTAAGGCCAGTTATGGCTATCGCAGCCAAGGCGTCCACGGATGACGAGTTCGATACGAACACATTGCTGATTATCGTGCTGTTATGGCTCCCGTCAAAGATGCCGTAGTTCGTGAAGTTGGTGATGTTGTTGCCATTGACCCTGTTCGTATAGCCGTTGAGGTACATGCCGTATCCGAACGTGCCTATGGTGCAGTTGGCTATAGTGGCATTGCCGTTTGCCACGTATATGCCCATCCCTGTGCCGTTGCCCTTGATTATCGTATGGTTGCAGTTTATTACTGTTGGCAATGTTGCGTTGATGTAAATCGTGTAGTTGTTGATATCGTACAATGTCCTGTTTATTGTTATTGACACGTTGGAGTCCCACACTCCGCCCTGCACCATGAATATAGTCTGGTTGGTGTTGTTCTCGCCGATGAACGCTGATGCCAAGTCCTGATACTCGCAGACGGCGCTGTCGGAGCAGATGTAGCCGTTGTCAAGCCTTACAGTGAAGTTGCCGTCAAGTTCTGCCGTATTGTTCAGCGTGTCATTAGCGTATATGGTGAAGTTTACTTGGCCTATCGGGAAGCTGTCGCCAATGTTGAACGTCGTCGTCCATAATCCGTTTATCAGGCTCATCAAGCCGGTAAATATCGTAGTGCCTGCCGACTTTATGCTCTGCCATACCCTGATGTATACGCGGCTAACGCCTGAGCCGTAATCGGAAGCGTTTACTATTATTGTCAGGTTGTCGTGCCTCTCTATTGAGTATGTGGCGTTGACTAATCTCTTGTCGTTGTCAGTCATGTTCATTATGACTACTGCGGGGTTTGAGCTATCTATTGTAAACACCCTTGCCGTAGCGTTTGATGTGCCGTTAATTATGCCATCGTTAGACGTAATGTTGATTAGGTTTAGGTACTGTGTCCCATCAGCAGCTAGTGAGGTGTTCCACCAGTAGTTTGTCCATTCTACCCTTAGGTTTGAGATATTGGCAGTGTAAGGCCCGCCGCCTGCGCCGGTTCTCCTAACTTTTATGGGGAAGTCGCACATGTCCGATGGCTGCCTTGTGCAGTTCAGGCTCAAGAAGTCATGGGCCCTTGAAATGTTTGAGATTGAATAGTTGCCTGCTGTTGTCAACTGATATTCGTAGATTGTGTCATTACCAATATCTATGTCGTACGTTGCTACGCCTGTTGTCTGGATGTCGAAGCTGAACCTTGTTATATTGGCTATTTTTGGCACTGAGACGTATGAGACGTTCCTTAATGCCGCATCTGCCAGGTCTAGCGACATGTTCAATGCGGAATTGTTGAACGTGTTGTTGTAGCCGTAATTGTTCGCCAAGATAGACCACGACGTGCCGTTGTCTGCAGAATAGTATATCGTATAAGTCAGCGGCATGGATGAAGACTGCCTTGTCCAGTTGATTGTTGTGGAACCTGTGATGTTCTCCCTGCCGACCGGAGTCAGCTGCGTCAACGGCCCGCAGTCGCCCGTGCCCCTGCTTGCCGGCCTGACGTTCATTTCATAGAAGTTTCCGTGTTTCTGGTATATTCCGTTAATGTAATCCTCGACGCAGTAGTCTATCGCTATGCTGCTGCCGTTGCTCGTCCCGTTGCTTCCTCTCAGATGGTTCAGCCAGAACTTGTTGTTCGTGATATTGTTGGCGCTGTCCAGCTGGAAGCCCACATCGTTCACGCCTGAGCTCCTCAGGATGTTCTTAGTGAAATTGTTGAACGTGATTACGCTTGGGCTGATGCTTGCGAAATAGAGTGCCGGCGCCGAAGCTGACGTGCTTATTATCGTGTTGTTCCTTGCCGTATTGTACGAGCCCTGGATAAGCCTCAATGGCGCAACGCTGCCCGATGACACCAAGATGTTGTTCTCTATGACTGTCTCATTAGCCGAGAACAATGACACGTACCCTGTGCTGTTCATTGTATTTGATATTATGGTCGTGTTCATTGCGCCGGACAGGTTGATGCCGTAGGGTATGAAGTTTAAGCGTATCATGGTATTGTTCACCGGGCTAAGATAGATTGAGGGCAAGCCGTCAGAGGCATTCGAAGTCAGGTTGTTGTAGGATATGTTTGCCCATTCCACACCTGTGAGTGCTAAGGGATAGCTTTCTGTCATTCTTACTGTCACGTTGTTCGACTCGATGGTCAGATTCCTTGAGCTGTCAAGCCAGATGCCTAACTGTCCTGTGGACATGTCCGCCAGCACATTGTTGTATTTTATTGTCGTGTTGTGCGCCAAAAGGTATATTACGCCGGCTGATTGCACGTAGCTGGTTATGTTATTGCTTGTGACGTTCCATGCGTTCACTGCAGTTATGCTTCTTATCGCGTTCTCGTTGGACGAACCGTAAAGCATAATGATAGTGTTATAGGCTATAGTCGCATAATGCGCATTCGCAGAAGACGGCGACTGTATGCCCCTTGTCTTGCCAATCGTGATGTTGTTGAACTGTATCGTTGCGTTCAGGCCATTGATGGATATTGCAGCCACGGCGTCCACGGATGACGAGTTCGATACGAACACATTGCTGGTTATCGTGCTGTTATGGCCCCCGTCAAAGATGCCGTAGCCCGTGAAATTGGTTATGTTGCTGCCCTTGACTCTGTTCGTATAGCCGTTGAGGTACATACCGTAACCATACGTACCTAAGGTGCAGTTGGCTATAGTGGCATTCCCGTTTGCCACGTATATGCCCATCCCTGTGCCGTTGCCAGCCATCATCGTGCCGTTGCAGTTCAGCACTATGGGCTGCGTTGCGTTGATGTAAATCGTGTAGTTGTTGATATCATACAATGTCCTGTTTATTGTTATCGACACGTTGGAATCCCAAATGCCGCCCTGCACCATGAATATCGTCTGGTTGGTGTTGTTCTCGCCGATGAACGCCGATGCCAAATCCTGGTACTCGCAGACGGCGCTGTCGGAGCAGACGTAGCCGTTGTCAAGCCTTACAGTGAAGTTGCCGTCAAGTTCTGCCGTATTGTTCAGCGTGTCATTAGCGTATATGGTGAAGTTTACTTGGCCTATCGGGAAGCTGTCGCCAATGTTGAACGTCGTCGTCCATAATCCGTTTATCAGGCTCATCAAGCCGGTAAATATCGTAGTGCCTGCCGACTTTATGCTCTGCCATACCCTGATGTATACGCGGCTAACGCCTGAGCCGTAATCGGAAGCGTTTACTATTATTGTCAGGTTGTCGTGCCTCTCTATTGAGTATGTGACATTGACTAATCTCTTGTCGTTGTCAGTCATGTTCATAAGGACTATCGCCGGGCCTGAGCTGTCTATCGTAAACACCCTTGCCGTGGCGTTTGACGTGCCGTTCATTACGCCATCGTTAGGCGTGATGTTGATGA
>JBBSWR010000288.1:0-7145 GCA_038046185.1 Nanobdellota archaeon | reverse complement strand
CTTGGCGCGAGTTCGATTAATGGCAAGTTAATTCTTGCTTTTAGAAATTCTCGCCTGCGGTCCTTTTATTCTCTAATATAATATTCAATCTTCAAAACAAATCTGTAAAAGATATAAGGCAATACAAAAGAAACGGCGTAAATCAGCCCGACAAAAAGCGGCTCATGAAAATTATTTATTCCGAACGCCAATCCAAATTTGTTTGACATCTGCGATATTACAGCGGCATTAATCAAAGCCGCCATTGGAATGAAAAAAGCCAAAACAAGATGATGCTTTCTTTCAAGGTGCTCTATGCTTCTGATAACCAATTCAAACAATAATCCGAATACAACCCCCAAAACAATAATTATAAAATAAAGGTAAGCCCCTTTCAAAGCCATCAGCACCGGAATCAGTGCAACCGAAACTGCAAAATTCGCAGCAACTATCAGGAAAAGCAGGACGAAATAAACCCTTTTTTCAAGAAATCGCGATTCGGATGTCTTTACTTTTTTTGCAGTGTCGATTATCCCGACAGCTTTCTGAATCTCTTTTGCATTCCATCCTCTTTTTTCCAGCCTGTTGGTCAAATTCCGCATTTGTTAAATTTAAGATTTATTTTACACAATTTAATTCCACTTTGACGGTTGGGTGGAGGGCTATCCAATGCACTTCCAGTGCAATTATAAAATTCCTTCCCTGAGGAATTTATTTAATTTTGGATTTATTTTTTATTATACAGCTGCTATACTTTAAAATTATAAGCTTTCTTCTTTTTCTTCGTTAATCATTTTCTTGACAAACATCAAAAAAGCCCGCGCCTTTTCATAATCTTCCTTTAAAGTATCAATATTAACCTCTACAACTTCCCCTTTGTCAATAGTGGCAATCATCGTAACATGCCGCCTGAACTCTTCCCTTTTTGTGTATTCGGCTTTGCTTAATTTTCTCAATTTTAAATAAAAATTAATATTTTCAATCAGATAAGTGTTGTCAGGATATATTTTCTTGAGCAATTCGCATCTTAAGCCTGCATTTTCAGGAACGCTTGTCACAAGTTTTTTTTCCTGCGCATATTTCAGAATCGCTTCAATGCCGTAGCCAATGCAGCTTATCAATCTGTCAACTACATGCTTAATTACATCAACAGTCCTGCTGTACTTCAGGCTTACCCAGAACAAATGGTCTACCCTTTTCAGCTCCTGTATTGCTAAATCAAAAGATTCTTTCATATTAGTCCAGAATTATTTATTTTGTAATTTTAAAATTGCTTCGGCAAGATTGCCGCCGCTCTCTTCAAGAGCCTCGAGCGCTTCCTCTTTTGTGCAGTTTGCCTGCTCAACCACAGTTGCAACATCGTCATCGCTGATTTCGGCTTCCCCACTTTTCTCAGACTCTTCAATTTCTCCTGCAATCTGGAAAGTCTCCTGCCCCCCCATGTTTACCTTGCTGACCTGGGGATTCCTGATAATGATGTCTTTATCCGCAGTTTTTATGATGACCACTTCAGCATCAATCTCTTCCTGCTTTATGCCCAGCCTTTTCATGGCTTTCTGCACATCCCTAGGATTCATTCCCGGAAACATGTTATCAGCCTATTCCGAGCATCCTGTTGCCGTAAGTGTAAAGAAGTACCATTATGACAATAACAACAACGCAAAGAACAATTATGTGCCCCGGCTTGAATTTAATCTTGCTTTTGTATTCGTCAAAATACCTTACCAATCCCCCCATTCCCTGGGGCATCGAAATTCGGTTATCTGCCATTTTAATATGGATTAATTCATGAATTTATTAATATTTCCCTATTTTAAAAAAGAAAAGGCAGAGGGTCAGAATAAGCCGCCTTTTGTCGGGCCCTTGTGTAACATTAAGTTACGATAGCCCGTCTTAGCATTAAACTAAGCGTCTTAAATTAGACTTGCACCGGCCAGGGCTCACCGTTTCACCCATTCTGTCAATAACGTCCGTTGGTTAACTTGATTTTGTCACCAAAATCGTCGCGAACTTCATCCTTAATTGAAGTGGTCTCGTTTCTGAGTGGTTGCCCTCCGTTTCTGGAGCTCGCTTGTGCGAGTGGCCTTTTGTAGTGGGCGGACTTTCCTCAGTTCATCGAAAATCATAGATTTTTGATGTCAGCGAATCAGTTGATTCGCTTTACATGTAAAAGCCAACTTTCATCAGCTCATCACATTAAACCGCAGCTAAGTACCGACCCTTGCCTATTAATAGTGTAGAAAAATCTGTTTAAAAAGGTATCTGTTTAATTTATTTACTTTTTCTTCCTCATTATTTCTTCTTTTAAGCCTCTGATTTCATCCAGCTGCTGCAATAGAATTCCTTCTTTTATGTCCTCCCCAATCGCAAGCATTATGATGAATATGACCATCAAAAGCCACAGGAACACTGTCTGCAGAAATCCCCAGCTTACCTGAAACCCTTCAGCAGCAAAAACCCTGTTGATGAAGAAATACCCCATAAGCAGAACTAGAAATCCCACAACAAGCAGCAATTTCTCAAATATGCTCGTACGCCTCTTTTTTTCTTCCATCTGGCTCAATACTGGTTAACTTCCATACTATATTTATATACTTTTCTTTTTAAAGATTACAAACATTAATTTTTGCTCCCCGCTCCATACTTCTTTCTCTCTATCAACAACAAAGTTGTGCTTTTCAGCGTGCTTTTTCAGGAAATCCGGAATTACAGATATAATAGCAATTCTTCCCTCTTTCTTTAATATGTATTCAGCTTGATAAAAGAATTCATGATAAATCTTGTCCAGATTTGCATTCTTTGAATTAGGCAAATTGGTTATTATCCTGTCAACTACTTCTTTCTTGAATTTGATATCGAGCCATTCCAGCTCGGTCCTGGAAAAATTAATTTCTTTGTCAACTCCTGCAATCTTTGCATTCTTCTTCGAGAAATCAACGTACTTGAACAGGTGGTCAAAGCTGTAAATTTCACATTTGGGCTTTTTTGGAATCTTCTTGTCCAAATTTTTAAAAAATTTCTCGTAGTCAATTCCTAAATTTAATTTAAGAAAAGCAAATTTGTCTTTCTTGAAATAATTGACGGGAAAATCGTTTGCATAAAATGCAGATTCTATCACTACAACACCATCTCTTGAGAATGGGTCAAGCATTGCATCTTTTTTCTGAAAGCCGCTTTCCCTTATCAAAGCATAGGCAATTGTTCCCCTCATAGAGCCGGGATGAAGAAATATTTTGTACAGCCTTTTGTTCAGCTCGAATCCCGCAAAATCAATTCCAAAATAGCATTTGTCATGGATTATATAAATAAAAAATATTAT
Source organism: Nanobdellota archaeon (assembly GCA_038046185.1). Lineage (GTDB taxonomy): Archaea > Nanobdellota > Nanobdellia > Woesearchaeales > GW2011-AR4. The sequence goes on along the minus strand of JBBSWR010000288.1, from coordinate 3,847 downwards.
ATCATATTCTTTTAAATTAAATTTTGGCCCGCAATTTTTGTATTTCCTGAGGGTAACTTTGGCAAACTGGGTTTCAGCATCCACGCTCTTGAAATCATGCCCCCCTACCCTTAGGCATTCCACTTTGAAATTTTTGTATTTTTTAATCCACTCCGCAAAATCAGCTTTGTCAAGAAATTTTTCAAACTCATCATGAAAATTATGAAATTTAAATTCATCAATCAGATAAACAATCCTGTCAACAGACTGCGATTTATAGCACAGCAGGCACAAGTCTTCAAATTTCTTGAAATCAAAAACAACGCAGGATTCTTCAATTTTGCATTTGGCATTTATTAATTCCTTTATCTCGGTACTTGTAGTATATTCAATTCCTTTGGATGTTATGGCTAAACCTTTCATTGAATTAAAAGTATTCAACCTTGTTTAAAAAGATTTGGAAGAAAGATTATTTGTTTTAGGTAATTGTTCAAGTAGTGCTGCTCTTTCTAACAACCACAATCCTTACAGTAGGATTCCATGTTGCTACGGCGTACAGTCCCCTTCCGTTAGCTGCTGCATGGGGTGTGTGGGCAGTTTGCCCACCCCATAACGTAAATGCAGGGGAGTTATAGTTATTTCCAAAAAACCCTGCTGCTCCGGTATCCTTTCCTTCAACAACAACTAAATCACCCGCCCACCATGGTCTTGTATAGCCGGGTACTGCTAGCCTGTCTTCATCAATTGTCGTGATTCTGCCGTCATTTAATATCCTTGAAATTCCAGTCGGAGCACCATACCTCACATTTTCCGTTGGGCCTCCATTAAGCCTTCTTCTGTAGATGTTGAAGCTGTTATCCTGCCAGGCAACATATCCATTTTCTGCAGCAACAGGATCATTTCCTCCGGAAGCTCCGAAGGATTCGATGGCTTCCGTGTCACTTCTCCATAATCTCGCTTCATGGTTTGGATCGCCACTTTTGTAAGCCATCCATAATACATTGTTGTATACTGTCAGGCGCGGAAACGGACCACCATTAGCGCCGATAGGAATTGTTTTCCAGATGGTCAAATCGGACAAATCAGGATTTGAAGCCTTATAAATATCAATCTTGCCATTGGCCCTTTTATCAACGGTTACGTATAATTCATCATTAAACCATACAGAATCCGGAAAAACCCCGGCATTTCCTAAATCTGTTTGTCCGACAATTTGCCAAGATATACTTCCTCCTATGCCTGTTCCAGATGTTCCCTGGGCAAGACTCCTGCCTATTCCGGCAACAAACCTAGTCATTCCATAATCCTTGCTGGAAATAGCAGCAAAAGTCCCGTCCTGTGTATTGGCCGCAATCATTGGTGCTTTATTTCCAGTTGGGCCAAAATCAGTGAATATTTTACCTCCGTCAATTATATTGCCTGAAGGATTCACAAATAAGTAATAATTCTCCTCACCCCGGTTTACATGCAGGCTGTTCGCATTCTCTGTGACCTCACCAATGATTCCATAAAGTTTTGAATTAACATTATAATATATGGATGGCAAATTCATACTTTGTTTTATATTAATCTCATTTCCAGTTGGCGTGCACCCTGTAAGGAATCTTCCTTTTGTGCCGTCGCCACCGTATCTTGACCATACGGCTAGATATTTATTGCTATCTGAATCATAATCTATGCTGGGCGCTGAAACATGACCGCTCGTATGTTGGCTAACTTCATATTCTTGCCCGACAGTTCCCGTGGATATGTCAACTTTTTTCACAAAAACTTGTGTGAATTCAGCATCCGAACGCTGAGCCAGGTAAATAATGCAGTACTCTCCAGCATTAGGGTTAGTTGCGATATTTGAACTAAAACGATGCCCAGTCTGAGGTGAAATTGTAATAAAATTACCTACTGCACCGTCAGTTCCAATTGTAACAAGTTTGACGGTAGTGGAGCCTGCGTTATTTACCGCAAGAACAAATTTATTTATTTTGGAATCATACTTCAATTTTCCGCTGATTTCATTTATTCCGCTTAAGCTTCCGGTAATCAGGAAAGGCTGCCCGGATAATTGGCCATCTGCAGATACAAATCTTCCAAAAATCTGTCCGGGAGATGTGGCCGCCCCTGTATCTGTTGCCCACACAACAAGATATTTGTTTGTGCCCGAGGAAAAAGCCACTCTTGGAGTTCCGCCTCGTATAATCGGATTTGTCTGGCTTATCCTGAATTGTTGGGTAACGCTAGCTTCCTCATTGCCCATTATTCTTCCCGTTATAACGCCGTCATAATCCCCTCCTGTATCTTTTGAAACCGCAAGCCAATTATTGTTGCTTGGATTATAAGCCAAGTCACCTTGCCATCCCGGTAATATTTCAACGGGGTTTGTAGGGAGTGCTGCAGATCTGTTTCCGCCTCCCCCTGTCACATTTGCTGAAACTGTAATAACTTTTAATTGCCCCCTGTCACTATTCGCTGCAATTATAAAATTTCCATTGGCGTATTTTACATCCAACCCAGCCGCCTCAACTTCTACAGCAATTCCATCTCTTTCTCCCCATGGCCTTATGAAAACATATCCTTTGTTGTTTGCCTCATCCCACGATGAAGTGAAGATCCATGGCTGGTCATCAACAAACATTATCCCCCCTACACCTTCCCATCTCCATGACGCAACTGTTAGATCAATATCCTGCCCGTTTGGAGTTATTCCATGCACAGGTCCGTAGCCGCCGTAGAGAACATATCCTCTATTGATTGCCCATTGTTGAAGGGGAACTTGCGGAGTATATGTTGAAGTCACAACTCCATTATGCCAGACTTTTAGCGCGGAGTGGTCATTGTCTGCTGCAAAAGCGAGCCAATTGTCATTGCCTATCGCTAATCCATACACATTTGTGGCAAGAATTGAATTGTCATAAGCTATTCTAAAATTATTATTCCGTGCATCCGCAATCCAGCTTGCCCAATGGTTATCTGCAGCAACAAAAGTATTGCCCGCAACTAATGTCGGATTATCATTTGTTTTTCTTGCTATCCATTCCCCCACTTTCACCTCATATCGGTCGGCGGTATTATCTCCTTGGGAGATAAAATTTATGAATGTAAGTGTATCCGGCTTAATCCATTGGCCTGCAAAACTTTGCGCGTTTGTTACCGTAAAGCTTCTTTCCTCTCCAGTCTGCAAGTCAACAACCCAGTTTTCCCCAAAACCATAAGTGACATATCTTCCATCGGGGGAGATTTGAGGGAACCATCCGTTGTTTGTTTGTTTAGGGGACCATAAAAAGGTGGGTGAGGTGAGATTACTTGGATTACAATTATTGCCCGCGCCGGTGTTTATTCCACCTATATACTGGACAAATTGTCCACATACAGGGTCAGACGGATTTGGATTGCAAACACAGCTGATTCCCTTGGAATTGACACAAGTTCTCAAGTAATTCTCAAGTGCCAGGATAATTTTGTCTTTGTCAACAGAATCCGGCTGCCTTTCACAGTCAAGACCAGGATGGCATACGTCCGCGCACGCATCATCTAAGGCCTTTGCTTCATTTTCCACCCAACTCCTATATGTCGCAGCAGGAATCCCCTTATAAGTGAAATCAGGTGTGCATCCCAATGCTCTATTTGTGTTTCTTATCATCCATACAGCTTCCCTACATACAGTAAAAATACCGACATCATTTTTTGTTCTTGCGCTTGCATAAGAGCGGGGATCACCCATTTGCTCTACACAACTAGGGTAAGTTAGCGTTGGATAAACATCATTATTTGGATTATTTAATGATTGGCATCCTGACCCAGAACTACTATTTCCGCCGCCATTTCCACTTGAACCGCTTCCGCTTATTGTAACAGTCTTGCCATTTGAAATCTT
>JBBSWR010000287.1:0-6949 GCA_038046185.1 Nanobdellota archaeon | reverse complement strand
CCAAAAATAATGTTCAATATTGACCTTTTTTTGTCAGCAACAGGCTTCAAATCAAAATCAATTATGGCTTCTTTATTCAGGTTGAAAACATAACTCCGTTTCACTTCCTCTTTTATTACTGTGAAATTTTTTGACACTGTTAGATTTTCTATGTAGGCATTTACAGTATAATTGCCGGCTTTTTGAGGCTTGAATGTTATGACTCCAGTAGCATTGTAGTACTTTACGCTATCATTCCCTAGCATTATTTCAATCAGCGGAATATAAAAGTTTAACCGCACATTAACTATTTCAGAAAGGTCATAAAAATATTTATCAAGATAAAAAATTTCAAGCTCTTTTCCGGCAGGCTTTTCAATTACGCTGAAAGAAGAGGAAGCAAGCACTTTGTCGCCCTCTTCAATTTTTAATAAATACCCGCCGGTGCTTTTAGGGTTAAAAACTATTTTATCCTGCAAGGCTCCCAAAAAATTGTAAATGCCGTCTTCAGAGTTTATATAAAACGCGTAGCTATCCTTCTTTGTGAAGTTTAAATAGATGGTTACCGCTTCGCCTTCATAGTACAGGTTTTTGTCCGTATAAAGAACAATGCTTCCTGTAGCTTTCTCTGGTGCAATGACAGTAAAATTTTTTGTTAACGCAACATTGTTATTTTTATTTTTTGCAGTTATTTGATATGCTCCGATACTATTTGGCTTAAATTCTATGGGGCTTTTAATGTTGCCAAAATAATCATAAGCATTTGATAAAGAATTTATAGAAATTGTGTAATTTTCATCTATATTGTTTAAATAAATAAGTGCAGATTCGCCTAAATAGTATTCCTCTTTGTCAGTAAATAATGAAAGTGTGCTATTTAAATAAACACTAAAGCTTAAGTTTTCAGAACTATTGCCAATCTTTAGCTGAATTGAATAATTTCCTGCTTTTTCAGGTATAAAAACTATCGAGTTATTTAAATTTGTATAACTGTAAATCTCGTCTTCTGAAAAAATATCTAAATGAGAATAGCTGGTATTCAAACTAAGATTTATCATTACAGGTTCTCCTAAATTATAACTGAATTTCTCAAGCCTTAAATAATTCCCAGAAAAATTTAGATAGATAGAACTATTGTCGTTTACTCCATAGGTTACCTTAACGGCAGTTAACAACAATAGCAAGCCAACTACCACTAACACACTCTTTTTGTGTCTCACATTTACGCTTTGCGCCCCTTAACTAAATTTAACCCGCGTTAAAAACTGAATAAAAGTAAAGTGATATAAGTGATATAAACATGATATAAGTTGATATAAATTTTAAAAAATGAAGTGCTTTGGAAATTTTACAATGTCGCTTTCTTAATTTTTTATCACTGCTTGCCAAATAATATCTCCAATGTCCCCTAAAAATTTAATATAAATCTTTTTTGGACAATTCAGCTGCAAGTATACCAATCAATATACTAATATATCTTGTTGATTCAATTTAATTTTTTCTAAAACTTCGTATTTATTTTCTTAAATATCTAGTATAAATACTTTGTTCATTACAAAAAAATAGTTAAAATTTGGATTATGTTAAATTTTGTCTGTATTCATTTATTAAGGACAACAGAATATATTTAAACAGCAATCAAAAATATAACTTGGGGTGTGTAATTTTAGATGTTGAGGCTATTTAGTTCAAAAAAGAAGGAAGCACGAAACTTTCACTTTAGTGAACTGGGCGCAGAACTCCTTCAAAAGAACAAGGATTTAGAGGAAATAAGCAAGACTACAGACTCAGTAGAAAAGCTTTACAAAGAAAAAGAAGCAGAAATCAAGAAGAAGGAAAAAATACTGGAAGAAAAACTAGCTTTACTTCATACGATAGAGCAAGAATTAAAAAATCAAGAGATTGAGCTTACAAAAAGGCTTTCTAAGCTTAGGGAAACCCAAACACTTGAAAGGCTTAAAGAAGAAGAGGTAAATGCCCAGAAAAAAGCTTCAGAGAAGATCTTAGCGGAGGTTGAAGCAAAAAAATCAGAGCTGGAAAAGAAAGAACAAAGTGTTAATGACAAAAAAAGCCTGCTTGATACAGAAGAAGAAAAGTACATATTTTACCTTGAATCAATGCAGGAAAAGAAAAAACTGGCAAATCAGGGAATACTTCAAAAACAAATTCAATTAAAAGAGCTCAAGAAAAGCGAGGAAAAATACAAAAATAGCATAGAAGCATATAAAGATTCATTAGACAAATTAAAAGATATTCTTGCGAATGAGGAAGAAAAATTGAAGTCATCGAGCTCTAAATCAAAAAAGGCTCAAGAGAATCTAAGCAATAAACTAAAGGAACTGGCTGAAATTGAAGATAAGATTCAAACTAAAAGCAAAGAGTTTGAGAATTTAAAGAATCATCTGGAAGAAGAAATAAGAAAACTTGAAAGAAAGAGAAGCGGCTTAGAGCTTGAGCTGGCTGAAAAAAGGCATGAGATTTCTGAATTATTGAAGAAAAATAAGGAATATGAAAAAGCCCTTGACAAAAAGAGAGAATTTATTGAAGCAGAGCGCTCGAGCTTGGATAAAAGAGAAAAAGATTTTAATAAAAAATATGAAGAGTTATTGATTAAAAATATGGAATTAAAGAAAAAAGAAGCTGAATTAGTAAAAAAAGAGCTAAGCCTGGCAGAGTCAATCAAGAAAAATCAGGAAATATTAAAATCAATAGAGCTTGCCAATAAAAAGCATGAAAGAAGCATTTTAACTCTTGAAAGAGAACTTAAGCAAAAGGAAGATGAAATAAAAGCTAACCAATTAGAGCTGGAAAAGAAGAATGAGATATATAAAATAAAGATTGAAAGCTTTGCCACAGCTAGAGCCAAATTCTACAATGAGCGCGACTACAGAGAAAGACTTTTGATAGGCAGGGAAAAGCATGCTGAAAGCAAGAGCGATGAATTGTCAAAGCTGGAAAAAGAGTTAAGGGAAAAAGACTTAAATCTCGCAAATAAGGCAGCTTATATAGATGCACGGCAAAAGGAACTAGATAAAAAATTTATAATCCTGTCTGAAAAGGAAAGGGCATTAAAGAAGGAACTAATAAATATTGAGAAACAAAAAGAAAAATTTAAAGTGCCGCTGGAAGATTCAAAAGCAGAGCACGAAAAATTGGCAATGCAGATAAAGGAAAAGGAAGAAAGGCTAAAAAGCCTTCTGGAGAAAGATAAAATCCTGAAGGGCGAGCTGGTTCAAAAAAATATTAAGTTGGAATCAAAATCAATGGATATTGAATCAAAAAGCCATCAAATAAAGATTCTTGAAGATGATGCTAAAAGAAAGGAGAAAAAATTGCAGGAAAGGGGTTTTGAGCTGAAAATGCTGCAAAATGAAGCAGATAACTTAATTAAAAGGTTAGTTGAGCTAAGAAAAGATCATGAAAGTTTATATCACAAAAGAATGCATCAGGATGCTTTATCGCTTATTGATATGGCCCAAGTGCATATTGAAAAACAGAGCTTTCAAGATGTTAGGCATGCGTATGAAACATTAAGAAGAATATATTCAAAACTAAGCCCAGAAGGCAAGAAAAAGATTTATGCGGACATCATTAGGCTAAAAGAAGATATTGTGAAAAAGTTTTATAATAAATGAATACAATGAAAAGGGCAGATATTTTATTCGAGGTTTCTTGGGAAGTCTGCAACAAAGTAGGCGGCATCTATACGGTTGTCATGTCCAAAGCGGCCAAGATGACGGAAGCCTATGGCGGCAATTATTTTATGGTGGGCCCTTATTTTGCCGCAAAGGCAATGGGAGAATTTCAGGAAGAAGTGCCAACTGAATTCTACAAAGCCCCTTTTGAAGAATTAAAAAAGGCTGGAATAATATGCCATTTTGGTAGATGGCTCATTCAAAGCAGCCCTTTTGTCATTCTTATCGATTTTGTGAATTACAAATACAAGGCTAATGACATAAAACGTGAGTTTTGGAAATGGTACAATATAGATTCTTTAAGGGCCGCACCAGATTATGACGAGCCGCTCGTTTGGGCATACGCTGTGGGAATGCTTATTGAAAAATTATCAATCTGTTATGATGATAAAAAAATAGTTGCACATTTCCATGAATGGCTGTCTGGAGCGGGGCTGCTCTATCTGAAAAAGAGAAAAGTAAAAATTGCAACCGTATTTACAACGCATGCTACTGTGTTGGGAAGGACTTTGGCAAATTCAAATATTGATATTTATAATATTTGGAATAAAATAAATCCAGACGAAGAAGTTTATAAGTATAACATCGAGGCAAAGCATCTCGTTGAGAAAAATTCTGCCCACTTTGCAGATGTTTTCACAACAGTAAGCGAAATAACCGGAATGGAAGCGTCATATTTGCTAAAGAAAAATCCTGATGTTTTGCTTCCAAATGGCTTGGACATAGGCAAATTCCCTACGTTTGAAGAGATTGTAATAAAGCACAGGCTTCAGCGTGATAGAATAAGAGAATTTATGCTCTATTACTTCTTTCCATATTATACGTTTGACTTAAAGGAAACTCTGATTTATTTCATTGCCGGCAGATATGAATTTCGTGACAAAGGAATAGACATTTATGTTAAGGCGCTTGGGAAATTAAATGAGAAATTGAAGCAGGCTAAAAGCAAAAAGACAATAATAGCTTTTATCTGGGTGCCTGCCAACTTCAGAAACATAAGGCCAGAATTGCTGGAAAACAAAACACTTTACCAGGATATAAAGGGTGAATTGGAAGAAATTATAGGCGATGCCGAAAAAAAGGTTATTTATTCATTTGTTTCTGATAAAAAAATCACTAACGAAAGCTTATTCGATGAGGGGTTCCTTACAGAAATGAAAATAAGGGTTGCAAGATTTGTGAAAAAGGGCCCGCCGCCCTTATTGACTCACGATTTGTACGGTGAGGATGATTTGATATTGAAAGCTATAATTTCTGCTAATCTAAAAAATGAAGAATGGGACCCTGTGAAGATTATCTATTATCCAATATATTTAAGCGGGGCAGACGGGTTGCTTAACCTTAACTATTACGAAGCTATGCAAGGCTCTCACCTTGGCGTATTTCCAAGCTATTACGAGCCATGGGGCTATACTCCTTTAGAAGCAGGAGCTTTAGGGATAGCATCTGTGACAACTGATTTGGCTGGCTTTGGAAGATATTTATGCAGTGAGTGCCTGCAGAGCAATACACCTGGAATTTTTGTCTTAAAAAGATTGAACAAAAGTGATGAAGATGTCATAAATCAGTTGGTCGATTTAATGTACAAGTTTGCAAATCTCTCAAAAGAAGAGAGAATAGCTAATAAAATGCAGGCAAGAAAAACAGCCTCAATGGCTGATTGGAAAATTTTTGTGAATAATTATCTTGAAGCTCATAACCTGGCTGTTGAGAAAGTTTATGGGCAATGATTTCAATAAAATCCAAAACAAAAGGGCCTTTTGTGAAAAATAAAAAGGTTTAAATAGACAGATTTTAAATTATAACATTATTAAAAAAGCGGTGATAGTATGAATAAGGATTTCGAAATTAAGCCTGAAGAATATTTTGGATTAAGTAATGGCAGAATTCTTAAAAATTTAAATGAACTTCTAAATGCTTTAAAAAGCATGGATGAAGAAACTTTTAAATTTCATGTAAATCAGGAAAAAAATGATTTTGGAAATTGGATTGAAGATGTTTTCAAATATGAAGATTTAGCAAATCAAATTTTTAATGCAAAAATGAGAGAGGATATAATAAAAGCTGTTGAATCCAAGCTTTTTGTAGAAAAGGAAAAAAGAGAAAAATATGTTAAACTGGAAGTAATCAAGAAGCCCGAGACGAAAAAATTAATTAAAGCTTTCCCTTTCGTTAAAAGTTCTCCAAAAGCATTTTTACAAAAACCTGAGGCACTAGGCAGTATAAAATCAGTTCCACAGAGAGGTTTATCTTTAAATAAAACAGAAGAAATCTTAATGAAGGAGAAAGAAATAGAAAAAAGAGAAGAAAAAATAGAAGAGATAGAAGCTAAAATAGAAAAAGAATTGGCAGAGTTAGGCGCAAAAAAAGAGCCAAGATTTTTTTCAAAAGAATTTATGCAGGGTTTGCTTATAGGCTTATTGTCTGCTTTAATAATAGGTTTAACTTATATTAAATTTTTTACTTAAGTATGCCCAAAGAGGGATCAAAATTAACGAAGAAGATAAAAAAAGATTGTTATCCTACGTAAATCCTGAAAACTATTTTAGGGTAGCGAATGGAACAATAATAAAAGGATTAATGGAGCTTGATAACTCTTTGGAGAATGTGGGGGAAGAAACTTTTAAATACCACGTAAACGATTATAGAAATGATTTTAGCACTTGGATTAGGGACGCAATTAAAGATGAAAAACTGGCAAATGAATTGCTTTTGACTAAAGACAAATGCAGAACTCAGGTCCTGGTCTTAAGGAAGATAGTACAAATTTTGGGCGATAAAGATGAATAAAGAAATTTCTTTAGACGACGCTTGCAGAATCTTAGCGGATGTAAAGCCAGAGCAATGTTTTTGGGTAAATAATGGGCCTATAATCAGGAATTTACAGGAAATGGCAGATACATTATCATACATGAAAAATGAAACCTTTAAGCATCATGTAAATGAAGAAAAAAATGATATAGCCAACTGGGTTAAGGATGTGCTTAGAGATGAAGAGCTTGCAGATGAAATAAAAAGGTTTACCTCAAAAGAAAAAATTTTAAGGAAAATAAAGAACGAAATAAAATTCTTAGAAAAGAATATTGAAAAAGAAAGGGCCATTGGCCAGTAAATAAGAAAAATATTCATGCCTGAAATAAAACACAAAATTTGCGGAAAATTAATTTCTATTAGCAATTTTAGGGATAGTGTATCCGATGCCCCCATTGCGGAGAAATATTCTAGGGCTCGCCTGTTAAAGAGACCTCGCGGACTTTAGTCCGCAGATGAATTTA
>JBBSWR010000286.1:0-4654 GCA_038046185.1 Nanobdellota archaeon | reverse complement strand
CTTTACCACTATGCTTTCAATTACATTAGCCACATCCTCGCATTTGTCTGTGACTCCCTCTAAAAGCTCATACACCTCTTTGTATTTTATAATGTCAATTGGATTTTTGAAAAAATGGAATAATTCTGATAATGCGTTGTAATACACTTCGTCCGCGTCATTTTCAAAACTGTGTATCTTGACATAATGCTCCTTGATGTGCTTTAATTTCTTCAAGTCAGCAACTGCCTTGTCCAATTCTTCAACGGACTGGTGGGTAATGCTGACCAGCTTGATTATGTGGTCATCTATCCTTTCTATTCCCAGGATCACAAACCTTAAGGTTACCGTGTTGATTAAATCCACAACATCATCCAAAAGAACAGTCATCCTGTGTATGTCTTCCTTGTCAATCGGAGTTATAAAAGTGGTATCCAACTTTTCCATTATCTCATGGGCAATCTCATCGCCTTTTTTCTCGATGGATTTCATGGAATTGGACTTGGATTTTCTTTCGCTTCTGCTGGACTTCTCATAATCTCTGATAAATTCCTTCAGCCCTTCTGCAGCTTTCAGCGCATTCTCAGACTGCTTTGCCAGCAGCTCAAAGAATTTCTCTTCTTTCGGAACAAGCCAATTCATTATCCTTTTCATTGCCACAGTTTTTGATTATAGCTATAAATAGGTTTCTATGCGTTTTTAGCACCATAAACTAATGCATTATTGGGTGGGTACTTGAACGGTGAGCTTGCTCGAAGCGAACCGTTCTCGCAAGCAAGTAGGGCAACTATTTTACTTTCAGTGCAATTAACCATTCCCTCCCTGAGAAACTATAAACCTACTAATGTTAAAATCCCCTCTTGCAAACATTTTTAAACGTCTTTATTTTCTTAAAAGCCATGGCAGAACAGGAGAAGCAGGGCCAGCATGCTCACATAAGGTGCAGGACTATCATTGAAGTTCTCGGCAAGCCAAAAGAGCACGTGGAGCAGGCAATAAAAGAATATGTTGAGCATATAAAAAAAGACTCCGAGTTGGTTGTATTAAGCGAGGATTATTCCGAATCAAAAGAGCAGGGCAAGCTGTGGAGCCAGTTTGTAGAAATGGATCTGGTAATAAAAGGCACTTTCAAGCTTATCAGCTTCTGCTTCGAGTATATGCCATCTTCAATGGAAGTGATGAAGCCGGAACACCTTATTTTGACTAACAATGAATTGTCCAGCTTCCTGAACGATTTGCAGGCAAGGCTTCATGATGTTGACATGATTGTAAAGAAACAGAAGACAGAAAACGATTTTATCAAAAATAATCTGCATGCAGTCATCCATAATATGATAATCATATGCCTTAAAGTAAGCAGGCTGACGCTTGAGCAGCTTTCCCAGGTAACGGGAATAGAGCAAAAAGAGCTCGAAGCTTATGTTGAGAAGCTCCTAAAGGAAAACAAGATTAAAAAAGAAGAGGAGCAATATACTTTGGCGTAAATTCTGAATTACCATATACATATTTAAACCATCTGTATCACAATCTATTTAAACCAAAATAAACTAATCATTCTTATGGCAGACCTGAAAAAAGCAAGCGCGAAAAGCAAGGTGGAGGCAGTTTTGTTTTCTGTAGGCCATAAAATAACCATTGATGAAATATGCAAATTATGCCGCTCAAGGAAAGATGAAGTGCTGGAAGCCCTTCAGGAGCTGAGGGCAGAATATGATTCGAAGCAGTCCAGCCTGATGCTTTTTGAAGAGGGAGATTCATGGAAATTTGCCGTAAGGGACCATTTAATTTCTGTTGTCAGGAAAATTGTAACAGAAACAGAGCTGACTAGAAGCGTCATGGAAACTTTGGCAGTCATCGCATTCAAATATCCAATTCTTCAGGCTGATTTGATAAAGATGAGGACCAATAAGGCTTACGACCATCTTTCTGAGCTGGAGAAATCCGGATATATCTCAAGGCAAAAACACGGCAGAACTAATTTGATTAAGCTGACTGAAAAGTTCTTCAGGTATTTTGACCTGACAGAAGAAAAGCTGAAGGATCAGTTCAAGGATTTTGACAGCATAGCAAGGGCGATAAAGGAAAAAGAAGTGGAAGTCGACAAAATAAAAGAAGACCAGGTAAAAAAGGCGCAGGATTTAAAGCAGGAAGATGAAAAAATAAGGAGCGAAATTGAATCTCTTGATAAGGCCGATGAGGAATTTTCCATTCCAGTCGAGGCTTATAATGTTAATCAAAAGGAACCCAAAGCCGGAGTTCAAGAAGGGGCAAGTGATAATGAGGCTAAAGAATTAATGGGAGATTTGGAAGTGGTAAACGTAGGTAAAGAGACAAAGAAAATAAAAGAAGAGCCGGAAGAAGAGCAAAAAGTTGAAATTAAAAAAGACGAAAATGCCAATGCTGAAAAAGCTTTAATTCCAAATAATGAAACTCCTAAATTAGAAAATATCAATCAGAATAACTTTGAAATAAATAATCACACTGGCAAAAAATCAGAGCCGCCGCAAAAAAAGAAAAAACGGGAGCATCACGGAATAAAGCTCCCTCCGGAAGCGGAATCAAAAATAAATGAAAGAGTAAATGAAATGATGCGCGGAGAAGAACCCAAAGAAGATACTAAGGAAGAAAATCAAAACCAATAATCAATCATATAAAATAATACCAAAATGTTCCTTCTGCAATGCCCCAAGTGTAATAATAGGATGAAATATCAGTCTAAAGAAGGGCATCTTTCTGGAAAAAAGAAAAGGTGCGTTTATTGCGGGCACAGTTTTTCTGTTAGCAACACAATAATAAGTAAAAAATAATCTATTTTCTCGGTTTATATTCTGTATTATAACCGGGATTGACTTGTGGCCGGTATTTGTTAGGGTAGTTTATATCAGTCTTTATGTTATAAGAAACACCTTTAAAAAATTTAAAAACTTCATAGGGGTGAGGTATATTATACATGGAACAATACCTTTGAGCAGTGATTATTATAGTGCCAGAGTCTCTTCCTACTAGCTTGTCCCACACTCCAATATTTACCTCTAAATCAGTAACTTGATCAAAATCAAATGCACCAAAATCCCTTCCTATAATTCCTTGTTGAAAAATCACCCGTTTATTTGTTATAACATAATAAACATACTTATAATTAAGAGAATTATAAATCGGAAACCAAAGGAGCATTGCAAGGCCAACCCAGAAATGCGGTATAAAGAGGGCATACCAATTACCCTGAGTAATTAATTTGTACTGAATAAAACCAGCTACTATCATAAAAAATAGGCCAAATAGTGAAAGAACTATTCCTCGTAACACATATGGAAAAAATTTAGGCTTTCCTTCCCACAGCACTTTTTCATTTCTATCCAAAATTTTTTGGAATTCCCGCATATTACCCTCATTGTACGGCTTATTTATAAATATATTGAGATTGTGTAATCAATCATTTTATAAATACTAAAACCTGGCCTTTTGTGCCATCTATAACTAAATTGGTATACTGGCTTGATATGTTGCCAATGACAGAAATTGATTCACCTTGTTCTATGGAATATTCTATAATCCTAACCTTATGTTTTAATAAATAACCGTCCTCCTTCCCATAATATTTTTCTTTAATAAATTCTTTAATATTTTTTGGGGCATCTGACATATTAAATGTAACGGAAGTTAAATTATACCGTTCTATCCTTGAAAATGAATCAAAATTGATAACCGCATGACCAGTTCCATCATCAATTAAAAAAGAAGTTAAAAAATAATTGGTGGAGCCTCCAGATTTCACATCCCGCCATATATACCTATCTTTACGCGTATTCAAATCATACTCCTGAATATCCCATGAGTAATAGACACAATCCTTATTGGAGATTGGGCATTTAATTGTACTAATATAAGGTTTGGCTTCTCCTTTTATTTTGACCAAGCCGGTAGATATAGAATTAATATTTGATATGGGCATATCCCTAAGGTTTTTTTCGTGATTTTCAGTGTAATATAAGTCCTCTGCAAAAAATTTACACATTTTCAGAGTAAAAATGAAAAAAACTAATAGAATAATAAAACTACAAATTCTTAGAAAGAATCTATATTTATTAAAATCAATCATTTATTTTTATTTATTAAGGTTGTATATAAACCTTATTTTTATTATTTTAATATCAAAAATAAGGTTAAATAATATATTATTTACAATATTGTAAATAAATGCTACAAAACATAACCCTTATAAAGCGATAAATATACCACTTTATAGACGATAAAACACTTATGAATTTCTACTAAAATGGCAGAAGAAAACCAAGCAAAACTAGGCGCAAGAATAATGCCGCGCTTAATCAACGATGAGATGAAGCAGAGCTATCTTGATTATTCTATGTCTGTTATAGTTGGCAGGGCTTTGCCTGATGTCAGGGACGGCTTAAAACCAGTTCACAGAAGAATTCTTTTCACGATGTGGAATGCCGGACTAACTCATGATAAGCCTTTTAGAAAATCCGCTTTTGTCGTAGGTAGAACTCTCAGCGATTTCCATCCGCATGGTGATGCGGCAATTTATGATACTCTAGTCAGATTGGCTCAGGATTTCTCAATGCGATATCCCTTGGTTAATGGTCAAGGAAATTTTGGATCACTCGATGGGGATAGTGCAGCAGCAATGCGTTATACTGAGTGCAGGCTTACA
>JBBSWR010000285.1:0-4643 GCA_038046185.1 Nanobdellota archaeon | reverse complement strand
CTTGCGAAAGTGCCGCTTGACCTTACAAACTTGCCGCCGTCTCCCGGGCTGGATTCAATATTATAAATTGAAGTTCCCTCCGGAATATTCTTCAGGGGCAAAACGTTTCCTGACTTGACTTCAACTTCATTTCCAAACTGTATTTTGTCACCGACCCTGATTCCTTCAGGAGCCTGCAGCAATCCAACTTCCCCGTTGCTGTACTTTAATTCCATCAACGGCGCGCTGTGGCCCGGGCAGTGCAAGATATCTGTAATATTAGCATCAAAAATTGCTCCCTGCTCTTCTGAGGTAAATCCCGCTTTTCCCTGATAGTTAAAACTAGGCGCCCTGTATCTCGGGCTTCCTTTCCCCCTCTTCTGCTGAATTAAGCTCTTTCCCATTTTTTGTACCTTACATTAATCCAAGCTGTGTTGCTATGTCAATGGCCGGATTTTTTGCTGAAAATTTAACATAAGCCCTTTTCTCACAATCCTGCGTTACAAGAGTTTTTACGTCATCAACAGCTACCTTGAACATTTCCTCAATCGCTTTCTTGATTTCTCTTTTTGTGGATTTGCTGTTAACCACAAAAATCAGCTTGTTTTCAGATTCCATGAGCCTTATTGATTTTTCAGTCGATAAAGGATATTTGATTACTGTATAAGGGTCCACGTGCGGCAAATTTCCTTTTGATTGTTTGTAGTTATTGTTTGACATTTTGAGCTTGAAATTATTTGAATAATTTTTCTTTCTCCAAGATATTGATTGCTGCCTGCGTCCATAATGTAAGCCTTCCTGCTTTGCCTCCCGGAGCGAGCAGTTCTGCGTTCAGGCTTTTTACCTCAACGATATCCACTCCCGGAATGTTTGAAGCTGCAGCGGTGAGCTTGTCTTTTTTTGAAACAACTATTAACGGACCTTTTTTCTGGGTGTATTTTCTTCCCCTTAACTTCCCTTTTCCGGCCCTTACTTTTTTGCTTTCAACCCTTTCCAATTCGCTTTCGAGCCCTAATTTTTTTAATGAATCCAAAACGGATTTTGTTTTGTCAAATGATTCAAATTTATCATCTATGATAAAAGGATAATTATCCGGAACCGAATGGCCCCTTTCGGCAACAACTTCTTTTATGACAGTTGCGGAGATAGCACTTCTGATTGCTTTTGACCTTTCTTTTTCATTGATTTTTTGCCACCATATTTTTTCAGTTTTTGGCGGGTGTGCACGGCGTCCGCCTACGGTTCCAGGCGCGAAAGCTCCAACCCAGTTGAATCTTGTTCCGCTTCTGGTCATTATCTTTCTTGGAACTCTTGAAATTCCTATGCCATAAGATCCCCTGTATTTTCTTCTTCTTCTTGAAAGTTTTGCAGATGATCTTTTTCCTGCGAGAGGGCTTCCTGCATAAGGCTGCCTTTTATGGCTTTGAATAGCCAGCACGGCCCTCAGTATTAAGTCCGGCCTGACATCCTCTGTAAACTGCACCGGCAGGCTCATTTCCCCTACCTTATTTTTCGCTGAATCTAAAATATTGAGTTTCATTTTGTTTTATTTGGTTAATTTTTTTATTTTCTTTCTGTTTGACTATCGGGCCATCGAAGATGGTCCACTTTTTGATGAAACTTTTTATTTGAAAAAGTTTCCCGTCCTCAAGGGGCGGAACCCTTGTTTATCTTCCCTGTTTTGATTCCAGGCTGGTGTAAGTTACCTGCGGCGCGCCTGGTACTCCTTTTTTCGGCTTAATGGCTTCTGTCAGCCTGATGAATCTTTTTTGAGCGCCGCCTAAAGATCCTTTGACAAGAATGTATGAATTTTTTACAAGGCCGTAATGCAGAAATCCACCTTTAACATTAACTTCCTCTGCCTTGTTTCCAATTTTTATAACCCATTTATTATACTCCGTTCTTAAATTATAACCCATCTTTCCTGCGTGCGCGGTTCTCCACATTAAATGGCCCTGGGCTCGCCATGCTCCTAGAGAACCTGGATTACGCCTGCTTTTTTCTGATTTATGGTGCCTTAATGTTACCCCAAATCTTCGGCGAGGACCCTGAAATCCCTTTCCTCTCGTAACTGAATGAATATCAAGCTGCTGGCCTTCCTTAAAAACTTCCCCAATTGCAATTTCTTTTCCTAATTTTTCTTTTGTATAAGCCAATTGCTGCTCTTTGTTTCCGCCCAGCGCAACTTCAAAAACTTCAGGCCTTTTCTTGCCAAAGCCGGTTAATTTTGGCTGAGTTGCACACATTAATCTTACAAAATCAAAGTCAGCCGCCTCTTTTCCTTTTTTTGCCGGAAGATTTATTCTTCTTCCAAGCTCCTTATCAAGCGAATCAGCATACAATTCAGAAACAAGACGAGAATCATCACGAAATTTTTTATAAAATCTTATGGAAATTGCCTTTAGCGGCGGGCATTCGATGACTGTTGTCGGGCAGAAAATTTCTGTGCCTTTTGTCAGCGAAGACTGCCGGTTGTCGGTAATCAGAACGTGCGACATGCCGACTTTATAGCCTGCAAAACCCAGCAACTTTGCCTCCTTGTTGCTTGGCCAATGCCTTATTCTGGCAGTCTCAGTACTAGATCTGGCCCTCGGCCAAAACTGCATGCTTCCTGCTCTCGGTGATCTTGTTCTTGGCATTTTATTTCAACACGGCACAGACTAATTTGCCTATGCATTTATTCAATGCAAAAAAACCTTTTATTGAATGCCTTTTGTAGAAAACAGTTTTCAACTGTACTGAAAAGGCAGTCTTTTCAGGCTTGTTTTTGTATGTGTTTAATATAACATTAAACACTTGAATTTATAGTCTTAAGGAATAGTATGTGATTTATAAAGGTTTTGGAAAAGTTTGATTATTTATTTATTAGTGTTTTAATTGATTCGTAAATTAATACTAATAAATAGCAAAGTGGTATAATGAAAAACCAAGTGAGAAGTGCTAAAAAGAGGATTTGACCAATTGTGTCTGTGAAGATATACTTTAATAAGGGGCAACTATAAGAATTTTCCCAAACCCAACATTTAAGCTCACCCCTAGCTATATAATCTATGGACTTGAAAAAAACTTCTAATATTAAGAAAACTTGAATAGTGAAAATTGCTCCTTTTACAAAAACTCTCCCAATAAACACCTTTCTTTTTTTATTTATATAATAATAAATTGAATTAAAAATATAAATTAAAATTATGATAATTAAGCCTACAAAAAGTAATGATTTAAAAAAAAGTTTATTTAATGACTCGTGAAATATAAGATAAGTAAGAATGTGTCCAATAATTGTGATTGACACCCCAATAAGAATACTTGCCTTCCAACTATTAAGGGTGTGAAATTTAAGTGGTGTCATTTTTAATATAATTATACCTTAATTAATAATTCTTTCCATTAATTATATAAATCTTAATCAGAAATATTTTTTCTCAAATTCTTTTGCAAGCGGAGAATTAACCCAGACTGCAACATCATAAGAGGGGTGAATTTGTGTTTCATCCAAAACCATGAACACCATTTCCCCCCCGTCGACAATGTAGAACCTTGATTTGTTGTTTGAATGCCTGATTTCGGCAAAATTTTTCAATTCGTTAACATATTTTCTTGTTGAATCGTTAACTTGCGTTAATATCCTGACTTTAACATTTCTTGATTTTAATTTCTCAAACACAGATTTTAATCTCAAGCTTATTTCAACAAATTCGTTTTGTGTTGTTGAAATTAAAACTGATTTTGAAGCATTTCTTATCATAGACTCGAGGTGGTTATATATATTATGCTTGCCTTGCAAAGAGCCGGTTGTTTCGTCCGATTCTGAGGCTTCCGTGCCCTGCGCATGCAATAATTCTAATTCACCGGCTAACTTGTTATTTTTTGAATTAACTAAATTTTTGAGTTCATTATCGGCTTCAAATTGTATTCTTTGCTTTACCCTTTCAACCACTTCCTGCGGAGAAATTGCAAAATATCTTATCGGCTTGCCGGGTCTGGCAGCAACAAATCCCTTTTCCTCAAGCGACTTAAGAACATCATAACTCCTACTCTTTGGAACGCCGGATATATCTGATAATTCGCCTGCTGTTGAGGTTCCCCTACTAAGCAAAGCCACCCATAGTTTAACTTCGTAGCTGTTTAGGCCAAGATTTTTAAGCTGTTTTTCTGTCTTTAAGGCAAGCATTTAACTCAGTAATCGATTGTGATTTAAAAATCTTTTTGTTTTTGTTATTAGGTAGTAATAAAAAACATACTACCTACCCCTTTCTTTCTATTGGAGAATTGTTTTGTGTTGTTTGTTATGTTCTTCTTCTATTTTTTCTTTTTTATTATTATTTATTATTTTTTCTATATAGAAAATATATATATAATATAAAAAACAAGACAAAACAAACAACAAATAAAGGTTCCATAGGAAATGGTGGGGTGGGCTGAGTAAAGAAAATATTTATATACCTCCGTTTCTTCTGGAACTATATGGAGAAGGGGTTGGATACGTTTTTTGAGGTGTTTTTGAAGAAAGATAGTGTCTTTTTTGATAAAAAGGTGCTTCAGTCAAATTATATCCCTGAAACAATCCTTCATAGGGAAGAACAGACAAAACAGGTAGCTAATATAATAGCCCCCGCTTTAAGGGGCGACAAGCCTTCTAACGTGTTTATCTATGGAAAAACCGG
>JBBSWR010000284.1:0-4706 GCA_038046185.1 Nanobdellota archaeon | reverse complement strand
TCCTCTATCGGTCACAGAATGGAAAAATGGCTCACTGAAAGAGAGGAGAGAAAAACGAGAAAACCTGATTCTGATGGTAAAATAAGTGTGCCAATAATGAGTTTCAGTTAGAATACATATAATTTTGTTGCCCCTTAGGTATTTATTTGCTCGTGCTTCACACTTCATTTACTTTGCCCCGAAAAAACTTTGCTTTCAGCAAGACGCTACACTCCCACATTCATTCGAGTCGCTTAGCAGGAATTTTCCTTAAGCTTTATGAATTTATAAGACGAGACCAGTTTCATTCCTTATGTCAAAAAAATTTTCGAAAAGCTTTAAATATAGGCAAAAGAATGTAGCGTTGATGCCAGCGAAAGACAGCTCCGACAAGGTGGGGAAATACAAATTTCTTTTGGATGAAGCTAGAAAGTGGGCTGGCATGGGAATTATTTCAAAAGTGCAGCTTCAAAAGATTTATTCTTTGTACAGATCACCACAGAAAACTGTTGAGGCAAGACACTGGGATATTGTTTCTATAATTGCCGTTTTCGGATCGCTGATGATAGGCGCCGGCATTATTTTATTTTTTGCGATGAACTGGTCAACAATACCCAAACTGGTAAAAATTTTTTCGATATTGGCTGCGCTGGTTGCTTCCTATTATATCGGCTACACTATGAAATTCAGCAAAGCAAACTTTCCGAATGTCGGAGGCGCTTTGATATTTTTAGGCACTATTATTTTTGGAGCCGGGATTTTTTTGATAGGGCAGATTTTCAACATAAGCTCGCATTGGCCTAATGCTTTCCTTTACTGGACTTTAGGAATTGTTGCATTTGCGTATCTTACGCAGTCAAAGCCAATAATGTACTTAACCCTTTTAACAGCAAGCGTTTACGTCGGCTCAGAAACGGCATATTGGTTTAACTTCCTCGACAGATATTATAATATTTCATACGCATTTTTCCTGATATTCCTGTCGCTTGGAATAGCATACTACATGCTCGGCAACATTCACGAGAAAAAAGACAGCACAAGGATGTTAAGGTATCCGTTTCACCTAATCGGCTCTTTTTTAATAATGCTGGTTGCTTATCTGTTTTCATTTAAGTGGTTTGGAAGAATAGACAATTATGGATATTCTACCGGAGCCAATGTTACGAGCGTGCTTTTCAGCTCAAAATTCTGGATTATTTATTTAATAGTAACTTTAATTGCCGTTGTCTTTACTTTTATCAGCTTCAAATACCGCGATACAAAAGACAATACAGAATTTCATGAAGTCCTTTATCTTGGGCTTTTGCTTGTTTTCACTCCGCTCGCTGTTTTATTTTCAAAAATTAATTTCTGGCTGATACCCATTACGTTCAATATAATCTTATTTTTGCTTATAGTTGGAAGCGTGTATCTTGGCTATGCAAAAAGGGAGAAAACCCTGGTTAATCTTGGTATGATAGCTTTTGGCGTTGCAATATTTTCAAGGTACGTTGAGTACTTGTGGGACGTCCTGAATGGGTATTTGTTTTTCATAATCGGCGGAGTACTGCTCATAGTTTTGGCGATAATACTGGAAAAAAACAGAAGAAAAATAATTGACAGGTTCACGGGCTAAAATGGAAAAAGGAAAATTGTTTTACTTGATTGTGGCATTGCAGGTGGTTTTCCTAGTTGGCATGATTGGGTATAAGCAGTCTACTGTATGGTTTGGCGAAAAAGTTCTTTTGAAGCCGATTCCTTATGACCCGACTGATATTTTAAGGGGAGATTATATCAACATAAGGTATGAAATATCAACAATAAGGATTGATTCAATAAAAAGCGACACAAAAGATTTCAACAGAGGAGATACAATATTTGTCAGACTGGAGAAGGGCAAGGATTATTCAACTGCTGCTGAAGTAAGCACGAAAAAAACTGCAGAGCCATACATTAAAGGAGTAGTGAACGAGGTTTACACCAAAAATATTTACACTGTAAAAGAAGCCAACAGTTCCACCCAGTATTCATATGAGGAAACAATTTATGATTATGGCTTTGGGGCAATTCCTACCAAAGTAGACCAATCTTATGATGTCGGTGACAAGGTAGAGTTTAATGAATTCAATAACCGCGTAAGCTACCTTATAAAATGCCCGAACGGGGTCTGCCCATACGAATCAGATATGTATACACAGTACAAAATCGGCAATGTAATTAATGTAAAAAAGGGAATAAAAGAAATCGGCATAGGATATCCGATTGAGTCCTATTTTGTCCCAAAAAATCAGGGCAATCTCCCCCAGTTCAGGGCAGCGGACATGCTTGTCGAAGTTGCGCTTTGGCACGGAGATGCTGTGGCAACAAACCTTCTGATTAACGGGCAGAAGATTGATTTCAGATAGGCTGCATGTAAGTATCCATTCCTTCCATCTGCCTTAATTTGGTGTTTTTGAGAAGAAAATTTCTAAATTTGTTATTTACTTTCACGCCATGCTTCTGCAAATCAGAATTTAATTTTCCATAGATTTCTTTTCCTTTTTTATCCAAATCCGTCAGAATTATGCATTCCTCATTTGAATCTGCAACTTCCTCAACAATCTGGAATAGCGGCTTTTTGGTCAATTCTACGATGTTTGTTATGCCAAATTTGTTTAACGCAGCCCTGTCTTTCTTGCCTTCAACTATGATAATAACATTTGAGTTTATTATTTTTTCTATGTGTTTGCTGAATTCCCCTATTTCTTGGTTCATCCTTATCAAATAATTTTTAATTATTAATAAAGTTTTCATTTAAATACCCAAACAACAAAGGTTAAATAACAAAAAACATTCCCAAGCATATGATTCCTATTAATGTGTCTTTAAGCCATTATAAAAGAGCAGACATACAGGAAGAAATAATTGCAAACTCCAGAGACAGGGAGGTTGCTGCGCGATTTAATGAGCAGTTTAGCAAGAGGCCGGATGTGCTTAGGCATGCCAGCGACATTCTTGAACTGGCGAAGCAGGGCGCAACTTCTTTTCACGCTTCTGAGGAATTATGGAAAGACCCGCTGCAGCTGGACTCTTCGATGAGGAGGCAGGAATTGGATAATTTAAGGATTGGCTGGGATTTGATAATAGACATAGACTGCACTGTATTTGATTACTCTGAGATTGCCGCTGATTTGGTCATTAAAGCGCTGAAATTCCATAAAATAAAATCAATCTCCTGCAAATTTTCCGGCAACAAAGGATTCCATATCGGAGTGCCTTATGAAGCGTTTCCTGAAAGAATTAAAAACGAGGACATAAAAAATCTGTTTCCGGATGCCCCGAGAAAAATTGCGCTCTACATCAAGCACATGATACTGCCGGAATTTGGAGAGGCAATTTTAAAGCTTGAGGGCAACATTTCAAAAGTTCTTGAAAAAACAGGAAAGAATGCAAGCGAAGTGCTGTATGAGGAAAAGGGAGTCAGAAAATTTAATCCTGAGTCGATCCTGCAGATGGACACTTTGCTGATATCTTCAAGGCATTTGTACAGGATGCCTTATTCGCTTCATGAAAAATCCGGGCTTGTGTCGGTTCCATTAAACCCAGAAAAAATCATGCTGTTCAAAAAAGAATTTGCCTTGCCTGACAAGGTTAAAATAAGCCCCCATAAATTTCTTGACAGGACGAATGCGGAAAGGGAAGAAGCAAAAAGGCTGTTTGTCGAGGCGCTTGATTTTCATGTAAAAGGGGACGATGAAGTAGAATCAAAATCCGGAAAAGAGTTTGAAGGGCCTGCATCTGCCTTGCCGGAAGAGTTATTTCCGCCGTGCATCAAAACGATCCTTAATGGACTGGAAGACGGAAGAAAAAGAGCCTTGTTTGTACTGGTAAATTATTTTACTTCTGTCGGCTGGGATTATGACATGATTGAGAAAAAACTTAAAGAATGGAATGACAAGAACAGAGAGCCTTTGAAAGAAGTTTATTTAATTGGGCAAGTCAGATACCATAAGCAGCAGAGAAAAAAGATTCCGCCACCGAACTGCCCAAAGCGGGAAAATAATGTTGTTTTGGTCAATCAGCAGAATTATTATACTGAATTAAGGGTCTGCAGTCCCGACTCTTTCTGCGCCAGGATAAAAAATCCCGCTCAGTACACAACAAAAAAAGCCTGGATGATGGAAAGGGGCAAAAAGCCCGGGAAGGCAAAAAAGATTTAAATAAGCAAAAATTATGGTTTAACCATGAATATTAAAAAATACGCACTGTTCGGCTCTATATTCATTATGGCTTTGCTAGTCCTTGGCTATTATCCTAATCCAGCGCATGAAAAAGAGGAAATATCAAAAGTTATAAACAGCTATTTCGGCAAGCTTGCAAATGACTTAAGGTCCGGAGGCGTGACTGGGATTGAAGTAACATCCGAGAATATTAAGCTGGGCTGGTGGGGCAAGGCGACTGCCGATGCCGGCATAAACATCAATGTTTACTTTCCCCCAACAGGTGAAAAAAGAGTTGATAAGGACAACGTTCATTTCTCACTGGTTAAGTCAAACGGCAGCTGGGCAATAAAGGAAACAAAGTTTGACAAGACAAGGTTTTGACAGGTATTCTACGCCATTTTCGAAAGATATTTATAAAGAAAATCAAAGATTTTCTAATATAAAGTTCCGAAAATTGTAAATTTTCGATAACTTTATAAATAACCAAAAAAATGGTAATCATTAGCAAAAATTGAGGTGATTGGATGGCTTTCGGACTTGAGACTT
>JBBSWR010000283.1:0-4256 GCA_038046185.1 Nanobdellota archaeon | reverse complement strand
AGGAGAAGATGAACCGTTTGGATGGGCAACACTAGTTACTTGGGCAATTATAATCGCAATAGGCGTAGTGTTATTTGTTATTATGGTCAATTCAACAGGTATAGGCAAGACGGCTTTCGGGAAAATAAAAAATCTGTTTGGATTTGCTTAATATGGGAAATAACAAAAAAGGAGGAATAGGATTATTGGGTGGCATCTTGATAATAATAGTCGTGGGTTTTATTATATGGTATGGTAGCAGCACTTTGCTCGCAAAATCCTCCAGCAGTGCTTTAGATCCAATTAAAAAATGGATAAGCCAGGATACAAAAGAAGATTTAGATAAGCAAAAGGAAGAGCAAAGGCTTAAGAGTGAATTGTTGTCAAATGCGGAAAATTCCTATTCACAATTTGAGACTGGAATTAAGAATTGTATAATCAAGAATTCTGATAAAGCCTGCAACTGCGTTGTTATGGATTTCACTAATCTTAATAGTTATATCTTAAAAGTTTCTGATGAAAAAGGCGTAAAAATTCTGGAGCTTCTTGACTCAACTTTTGTTCCCGTTGGCAATAAAAAATCCAGCATGGGGTCTTTTTTTATATCCACTATTGCTCCGCGTGATTCCAATTCTGGCGCATCCGCATCCGAACTTCCTACGGGGGAAGTCGGTTTTTATAACTCTCCTGAAAATCTTGTTTTTAAGGGAACGCAGGTAGAAAGAGTATTCCCTCCGGTTGATTTTATGGAATTTTCAAAAGATTCTATAAATCTAAAAAAGATGATTGCCAACAAGCAGGTTAATTACGAAGCTTACAGCCAAAATATGGGTAAACTAAGTTTCGTAAAAATTCCAAAGGAGGTTAGAATGGCAGGTGGAATTATGCCGGACAATGATGTAATACTAATATATGAAAATGAGCCCGGCTTTGCAAAATGTTCTACATAAAAAGAATTAAATATAAGATGTATCGATGCATCAAATGAAAAGCATGGTCAATAAAAAATCCCAGGGAATGCCAATTAACACAGTAATCATAGCCGCGATAGCGCTTGCAGTTCTGGTTGTGCTTATTGTAATATTTACTGGAGGCATAGGAAAGACATCCCAAAATCTTGGAAGTTGCGTTACAAAAGGTGGTGTATGTGCAAATACAAACGGGCTAAACAATCAGTGTGGCGGACCTTACCCCATTCCTTTGATTGTTTCGGGCGATTGCCAGAACACTCAACCCGTAAATTTATGCTGCATAAAATCAGGGCAATAAAATGAATAAGAAAAGCATGGACATGAATATGTTTGGAATTCTTATTGGGGCTATTGTGGTAATAATTGTTGCAGGCTTGGTAATCTGGATTGTTAAAGGTGGACTATTTAATAGCCAGCAAAATGTAGTCTATTTATCAAGCTGTAAGAATCAAGGCGGTACATGCAGGCCTGGGCCAGACTGTCTTCCCGGGGAGACAGGATTCTACAAAAATGGCTGCCCTGAAGTAGTGGATGGCAAAATAAAAGACGCCAAATCAGAATATTGCTGTATCAAGAAAGATAATGCTTAAAGCAACTTTTTTCAAGAAAAATAAGAGGGGAGATACAACTATCCCTAAGGAGACAGTTTATTTGGTTATTTCTGCAGTATTGCTCGTGTTTATTTCTGTATTTTTTTATAAGGTTTATGCGACAGTTACTGCCGAAAAAGATGACGGTTCGAAGACAAATTTTCTGAATAAGCTTTCTCCTTCATTAAAATCACTCATGACGGGCACTTCCGACAACCAATATTATATTCAGAACTATTTTTTGGGAAATGATAAAATATTGGTTGGATTTGACACAAGTTGGGATGACAGCAAAAAATCCAACGGCGGCACCGTTTTTCAATCTAATCTGAATAGGCCATTCAAATGCGGCAATTCCGCTTGTGTATGTTTATACAATAACAAATGGGAACCTGCAGATTCAGCGAAACGTGATCAGGGGGTAATGGCATGCATGACGGATGCTTTTGCAGGCAAGAATGTTGTTTTTTACAGCGAGGGCGGAGATGTAGAACCAAAAACTTCAGGGACTTCAAGGGAAGATATTAAAGGAAACTACTTAGTATTTTATGGAAGTCTTGGAATTCCACCTGCCAAGAAATATTTTGCAACACAGCGTATATATATGGAAAAAAGATACCGAGAAGGAAAATACTATATCTACATATCGAAGATTGACGAAAATAAAGCTGACGACCCGGCAAACTTAAGAAAAAGGGAATTGGATGCTTCTTCTGCTTAACTCAGGCAGTAAAATACAAAAGAATATATACTTCTTTCCAGATAATTCCATCAAATGATAAGTAAAAAAAGAGGCAGAAATCTGTTGTTCAGAAATAAAAAAGCTATAAGCAATGAGCTTTTTTTTAACGTGTTTGAACTTGTGCTGGCGGCTATAGTTATTTTAGCCCTTTATAACTTCATAAATAGCGTTGTTGACAGCACTATTTTTGAAAAAAATTACCTGGCCCGCGATTTGGCAATGCTCACCAATACAGTTTATTCTTCGCCCGGCGATTTGAGTTATATTTACAGCGAAAACAGCGGTAAACACATGTTTATTTTTGATTTTAAGCATAACAGCGTGCAGGTAACTGACAAATCCAGCGCTGGCCTTTCTTCTTCCATCCCTGGAAAAGAAAATACTGACTCAACTCTTCCAGCGTCATACCCTTTTGCTGAAAATAAAAACTTGGCTTTTGGGCCGGTGATTGTTGATGGTGATGAAGGATTAATAAAAATTGGTTTCATAAAATCTGAGGGTGGGGTAAATGTGTATAATCCGGTAGATTATGCGGCTGTCACGCTCGATTCCAAAAAATGAAAAAAATTAACAGGAAAGGTGGAATCTCTGAGGAGATTATTCTCTTCATACCTAAAATATTATTCCTTACGGCTGCCCTTTTTGCTGTAGTTATCCTGGTTAAGGTGTTTATAATCGGTGTCATTGATGTGAGGCAGCCTGAGTCAAGCATTCTGATAAGCAGGCTGATTTATTCAAAAGACGGGCTGTCTTATTATGACAATGACCTGAAAAGGGTTTATCCTGGAGTAATGGACTTGAAAAAATTCAGCGAGCTTAGCGCAGTCAACCCAAATTCCCTCGACACAGCAAGCTTAAGCTACGGCAGTGATAATCCAATAATTGCCGCTAAAATAATATTAAAACAGGGCACTGGAAATGACATTACTGTTTTTTACAACAAGCAGCGGTATGAAAAATGGGAGCCGAGAGTATTATCCACTGTCCAGGGCGGCGCAGGCAGCGTCAAATTGGTTGAGGAGAAAAAATACGTCTTGGTAAAGAATGGAGATAAAACTTCTCCGGCAGTATTAGAGTTTAACGTAATTGGCTAAGATGATAATAAATAAATCAAGAAAGGGGGCAATTACAAGCATACTTGTAGATTTCTGGATGTACATAGTTTTTGTGCTGGTTGTAATAGTATTTTATTTAATTTTCAGCGCCATGTCCAAAGATGTTGCAGACAAGCAAATTACTGGGCTTGAGACTAAGGCAAAAGCCTACACAAACCTGCTTAATTATTTGAAAACTCCAGTTATTGTTGATGGAAAAGAAACCAATATTGCCGGGCTGATAAGGTTATGGCATAACGAACCAGATAAATACAAAACTCTTTTGGAAAAGACTTCTGTTGATATTTTAAATAGCATGGAGTATGATTATGATAACCCAATTAAGGGCACGGGTAACCGGCTTGTAAGGGGATTTTACATCAGTATAAATTCTGAAAAAAAGGAAAATGGCGGGCTTTATCCCATGCTTGAGTTTCAATCCAAGTGCTGTGAGAGCGGATTTACTGTCAGGGATGAATCCGGAGTTGGGGTTATAGCCGCTGAGCAGCTTGTGCCAGTATCAGAGGACAAATATTTGTATGTAGTGATGATGGAGAGAGCAAAAGCAAAATGAAATCAAAAAAAGGAGCATTTCCATTTAATATTATGGTAGTTGTAGCGCTGACAGCTTTGCTGATTTATGCATGGATACAGCTCGACAGCAAATATAACGGGACTTTTGAAAGATATCTGGGTGAAAAACAATATGATTTAATAAAAACCTACCAAAAAGGCGAGCAAGTTCTCTTCTACATCGACCAGTCTGCTAAGTATTCCCTTGAGCAGTCAGTTTATGATTTAGCAAAGAGCGGAGGTATTTCTGAAATTGAAGTGAGTGATGCAGAAACATTTGCAGGCCACGAATGCGGAAAATTCAATG
>JBBSWR010000282.1:0-1010 GCA_038046185.1 Nanobdellota archaeon | reverse complement strand
AGTGAATCGCCAGGAAGGAAAGGCGTGACGACGAATCCGGTTTCTGCAAAAATTATCAGGAACAAAAATAAATAGGTCAAAGTGCCATAATTCTGTATAATAACACTCAAGTAATTATCAAGATGCAGAATAAAATCAATAAAATTGTTTAAAATATTCATCTTGAATTAAATTCCCATTGAGCTGTATCCGGCATCAACAAATATAACCTGGCCGGTTATTCCTGTTGACAGGTCGCTGCACAGAAATAAAGCGCAGTCAGCAACTTCATCGGCAGTTATATTTCTTTTTAACGGGGATTTTGCCACATAATTCAAAAGCATCTCTCCAAGCCCTGCTATTCCGGACGCAGCCATAGTCGCTATCGGGCCAGCTGAGATTGCATTGACCCTTATTTTCTGCTCGCCAAGGTCAGATGCCAGATATCTCACGCTTGATTCAAGGGCAGCTTTTGCAACACCCATTATGTTATACCCCGGAGTCACTTTTTCGCTTCCGAGATAAGTCATTGCAATTATTGAGCCGCCGTTTTTCATCATAGGAACAGTTCTTCTTGTTAATTCTGCAAGAGAATAAGCGCTGACCTCGTGCGCAACCTGATACCCTCTCCTGTTAATGTCCATATATTTTCCCTGCAGGTGCTCTCTTTTTGCGAAAGCAATGCTGTGAATTAAGAAATCAACTTCACCGAACTCTTCCTGCACTTTCTTGAAAAATGCGTCAAGCTGAGCATCATCAACAACGTCGCACTTCATGTGAATCGGATTGTTCAAATCTTTCATCAGCGGCAAAAATAATGGCTCAACTCTTTCCTGATAAGCAGCAAATATCTGGCATCCTGCATCGTTTAATCTTTTTGCAATGTGCCATGCAATGCTTTTGTCATTTGCGATTCCGAAAACAACTGCCTTTTTTCCTTCCAGATTGATTGAAATTCCCATGTCCTCATTCCTCCCGAATTTTCTCCAAAAAAATAATTTTCTGATATTACGCTGGAGGAATAATCTTAG